>CAZYWO010000017.1:0-28340 GCA_964651095.1 uncultured Oscillospiraceae bacterium
AATAAGGTTAAGTTTTCTGTGAAATTTAAGCGGGGAAATTATGACCCCGCTTTTATTTTATATAATAAGTCAATGCCGGGCAGCGTAGCCGGCCGCCGGCATTTTGAAAAAGAATTTAAAGATATTTTAAGAAAGAAAATTAACAGGAGGTAGTTGTTAATTATGGCAAGATTTGAAGATTACAGAGTATTTAAAACAGCAGTTGGAGGAAGACTCCTTCAGCTTGAAATCGGAAAGGTATGTGAACAGGCCAATGGACAGGTTATGGTTAAATACGGTGATACAGTGGTAAACGTAACCGCTTGCGCGTCGAAAGAGCCTAAACCTGACATAGATTTTTTTCCTCTTTCCGTTGACTATGAAGAAAGAATGTACGCCGCAGGAAAGATTCCTGGCGGATTTATTAAAAGAGAAGGAAGACCAAGCGAACACGCTATTCTTTCTTCAAGACTTATCGACAGACCTATTCGCCCACTGTTCCCTAAAGGATATTATAATGATGTAGTAGTAGTTGCAACGGTAATGTCTGTTGATCCGGACTGCTCACCTGAAGTTTGCGGTATGATTGGCTCATCTGTGGCCCTTGCAACATCCGATATTCCGTGGGAAGGCCCTACAGGTTCTGTAGTAGTGGGAAGAGTAGACGGACAGCTTATTATCAACCCTACTCTTGAGCAGAGAGAGGTTTCCGATATGCACATGACAGTCTCCGGTACAAAAGAGGCTATTATGATGGTGGAAGCAGGCGCTGACGAAGTGCCTGAAATGGAAATGCTTGACGCAATTCTTTTTGCTCACGAAGAAATCAAGAAAATAGTAGAGTTCATTGAAGAAGTAGTCAAAGAAGTGGGAAAACCTAAACAGGAAGTTGATTTATATAAGCCTGCTGAAGAAATTGATGCAGCGGTAAGAGAATATGCAACACCGAAGATGAGGGAGGCAATTCAAACACCGGACAAGCTGGAAAGACTTGAAAATATGGATAAAGTCGAGGTTGAAACCAAGGAATATTTTGCCGAAATTTATCCTGAAGGTTCTAAGGATATCGACGCAGTGCTTTACAATATTACCAAGGAGTCAGTAAGAAACATGATTCTTGACGAAGGTATACGCCCTGACAACAGAAAGTGCGATGAAATCAGACCTATTTGGTGTGAGACTGGAGTGCTTCCTAGAACCCACGGAACAGGATTGTTCAAGAGAGGTCAGACTCAGGTGCTTTCAGTAACAACTCTTGCACCTGCAAGCGAAGCACAGACTATTGACGGAATTACAGAACAAACTTCAAAAAGGTACATGCATCACTACAATTTCCCGGGATACTCGGTAGGTGAAGCTAAGACCTCACGTTCTCCGGGTCGTCGTGAAATAGGTCACGGAGCCCTTGCAGAGAGAGCGCTTATTCCGGTGCTTCCTTCTGTTGAAGAATTTCCTTATGCAATAAGAGTTGTATCGGAAGTTTTATCTTCCAACGGTTCAACTTCAATGGGTTCTACCTGTGGATCCTGCCTTTCACTGATGGACGCAGGCGTTCCTATCAAGAGACCGGTTGCAGGTATTGCAATGGGTTTAATAGAAAGGGTTAAGGAAGACGGCAGTTCAGAATTTGCAATCCTATCTGACATTCAGGGCATGGAAGACTTTTTAGGCGATATGGACTTTAAGGTTACCGGTACGGAAGTAGGAGTGACTGCAATCCAGATGGATATTAAGGTACACGGACTTTCAAGAGAAATTCTTGAGAAAGCGCTTAATCAGGCTAAAGAAGGCAGAATGTACATCATGGGCAAGATGCTTGAAGAAATCGAAGCGCCTCGTGAAGAAATGTCCAAGTGGGCGCCTAGAGCTATTACAATGAATATAGATCCTGAAAAGACCAGAATTGTAATCGGCCCTGGAGGCAAGACAATTAACGGCATTATCGAAAGAACAGGTGTTAAGATTGATATTTCAGAGGATATTCCGGGTTTGATAAGCATTTACAGCGTAGACGCCGCAGGAGCAGAGGCAGCGCGCAAAGAAATCGAGTTGCTTACTAAAGAAGTAGAAGTTGGCGAAATTTATGAAGGTAAGGTAACTCGCATATTAAGTACAGCAAAAGGCTCTGTAGGCGCTTTCATTGAGATTTTACCGGGTAAAGAAGGTCTTTTGCACATCTCCAAGATGGCTAAGGAAAGAGTTGAAAAGGTAGAAGATGTAATGAACATCGGAGATACGGTAACAGTTAAAGTTACTGAGATCGACGCCCAAAACCGAATAAATCTTTCCAGAAAAGAATTGCTTTAATTTTAGTAAAACTGTATGAATTAAATCAAAACACCTTTTCCTTCGGGAAGAGGTGTTTTTTTAAGACGGAGTTGTGAGATGATTTTAGACAATCTGATTATTTCAATTGAAGCTGTTGCACCTATGTTTATAGTAATGGCTGTAGGAGTTTTGGTGCGGCGAAGAGGCATGCTGGGTGAAGAAGATGTCAAACGCATGAATAAAATGGTTTTCAATGTGCTGTTTCCGGTGCTGATGTTTTCAAATCTTTATGGAAAAGAAATTAAAAGCGCAGCAGACCTTAAACTGATGATTACGGCAGTAACTATATTGCTGACGCTTTATTTATGTACCTTTGTTTTCGTTTTACATATAGAAAAGGACAGAAAATGCCGAGGCGCCATGATTCAGGCAATTTACCGAAGCAATTTTGTCATTATGGGTATCCCAATTGTTGAAAACATTTTCGGAAGCGATAATCTTGCACTTACTTCAGTGATGATTACTGTGATTGTGCCTATTTACAATGTGCTTGCAGTTATAACCTTGGAGATTTTCAGGGGAGGAAAACTTACGGCAGGACATGTGGCGGCGGGAATCTTAAAAAATCCTCTTATCATGGGAGCCATAATAGGTCTTTTGGCTGTGGTAACCAACTTAAAGTTACCTTATTTTGCGGAAAATACGGTTGATTTGATTGCAGGCGCGGCTACGCCTATGGCTCTGCTGCTTTTAGGTGCTTCTTTTAATATAAATAGCGTTGAAAAGTATAAGAAAAAGATAATCGTATGTGTTATCGGGAGACTGGTTGTAATTCCCGCTATAGCTTTGAGCGTGGGTGTCATGATGGGTTTTAGAGACATGGCGCTGGTAACGCTTATATGTATATTTGCGGCTCCGACGGCAGTATCGTCGTTTACAATGGCGCAGCAGATGGACAGCGATGCACAACTGGCAGGAAATTGTGTAATTTTTTCCTCCATGTTTTCCTGCTTGACCATGTTTTGCTGGATATTTGCACTAAAGAGCATGGGAATGTTTTAAACCTTAAGATAAAAATTTGCAATATAAGAATTTTAAATACAGAGTATATATTGATTTTTGTATTAAAACAATATATAATATTTAGGAAATAAAACATAAAAAAGATAAAAAAATTGGAAAAAATAACAAAATTTAATATGTTTATGTTTTTATTAATTAATTTTTAAAATAAAAAGAAAGAGAGAATTGAGATGATGAAAAAGACTAAAAAACTAGCAGTGCTGTTTCTGGTTATGATTATGGCGTTAATGTCATTTATGACCGGATGCGGACAAGACGACGATTCAAATGATACGGATTCCAAAACTCTTGTAATCGCCATTCAGGAAGAAATCGAAGGTACAGATGTTCAGCAAATTGGCTGGGAAAACGTTGTACATGCCCTTATATACAGTCCATTGGTAACTTTCAATTCTGACTTAAGCGAAATGCTTCCATGTTTTGCTGAAAGTTATGAAATTGCCGAAGACGGATTGTCGATTACATTCCACTTATTTGAAGATTCCAAATTCTCCAACGGAGACCCTTTAACAGCTGAAAGCGTAAAGAAGTCTGTAGAAAGAATGAAAGAAATCAGCGAATATGCAGGAGACCTTGATGCTATTGAATCCATTGAGGTTGTAGATGATACAACAGTTACATATCACCTTACAGAATCAGCTCCTTACATGTGGGCAAGCATTACAAGCACATATGGCGGTATAGTTCACGCTGATTTGGCAGAAGAAATGGGTAATGAAGAATATAATCGTGCCGCTGTTACAAACGGAATGTTTTATGTAAAGGATTGGCAGGCAGGTTCTCAGATTATTCTTGAAAAAAACCCGTATTTTAAAACTGCTGACCCAAGTGTAACAAATACTGGTGTTGCTAATTTTGATACAGTAATCGTAAGATTCATACCTGACGAATTTACCAGAGTAAATGAACTTGAGACAGGTAATGTAGATGTTATTTTCGATGTACCTACAGCAAGTATTGAAGATTTAACAAACAACGAGGACATTAATACTTACATGTATAAACAGGCAGGCGTATCATACATGATGTTTAACGATGAAGATGAAGCTTTAAGTGATTACAACGTAAGAAAAGCAATCATGATTGGTATTGACAGAGATGCAATTGCTGATGCTTTAAATGGAGTCGTAACACCTGAATACGGATTCATATCGGAAGCACAGGCAGGATATAGCCAGAGCAAAGCAGCAGAATTAGCAGAAACCTATAAATATGATGCAGAAGCTGCCAAGGCATTACTTAAAGAAGCCGGATATGAAGATACCGATGGAGACGGCTTCGTTGAAAAGAACGGAGAAAAGCTGACAATCGAATATTGTGCAGCTACAGACGTTGCTACAAGTAAAGCTACTGCCCCTGTAATTCAAGAACAACTTAAGGCAATCGGTATTGATCTTCAGATCACCGAATATGAATCTGCATATATTAAACAACTTCAGAGAGAAGGAGATTACCAGATTGTATCAAGAAGATACTTATGGAACGATGCAGACATTCTTTACTATGTATTTACAGAAGCATCAGGATATCCATGGAGCGATCCTGAAGTAACAGAAGTTCTGGAAGATGCTCGTTACATTACAGATACTCAGGCTCGTATCGAAAGATATGAAGACTTCCACGATGAAATCTTTAAGGAAATGATAGCAGTACCGCTGTTTGCAGATAATTACTGCATCGCTACACTTAAGGATGTACAGGGCTTAGTAGTGACTAACGATGGAAGACCTATTTTCAATGATGTAACTAAATAAGAGGCTTTAAATGATTAACAGAAGAAATTTGGAGGAGAGACTGGATACAGTCATCTCCCCAATAATGAATGACAATACTCCCGGTATGGCGCTTCTTGTTTCTGAGGGAGATGATGTAATTATCCGCAAAGCGTATGGCATCGCTGATTTTAAGACAGGCAGAAAAATAACGCCGGAAGATAATTTTGTCATTGCCTCTAACACTAAACAGTTTACATGTATGGCGATTTTGATGTTAGAGCAAGAAGGCCTTTTAAAACTTGATGAACCGATAGAAAGCTTTTTCCCGGATTTTCCTGACTATGTAAAGTATGTAACCGTAAGGCAGCTTATGATTCATCAATCAGGAATAAAAGAATACTTTGAAGAAAATCGCTGGACACCTACGATAAAAGCAAATACCAAAGAAATGCTGGAAATTATCAAGGGCTTCGGAGGACTTGATTTTGAACCGGGGACTAAATTCTCTTACTGTAATTCGTCTTATGTCATGCTGGGAAACATAGTAGAGCAGCTTAGCGGCATGAGCTTTGGGCAGTTTGTGAAAACGAAGATTCTTGATCCTGTAGGGATGAAAAAATCATTTGCACCTGATTATATGAATGATAGACCGGATTCTCTAATTGAGGGCTATATTTTACAGGAAGATGGTTCATTTAAAGAGGCGACATACGATATGCTGCTGGTAGGATATGCAGACGGTAACATACAGTCCAATGTGGACGACCTGCTTCGCTGGCATAAACACTTATATGAAGAAGATAAATCCGTTTTTCTCGACCGCAAGGTTATGGAAACATGCTTTGAAAATAATTTACTTAATGATGGCAGTCCGAGCGGATATGGCTTAGGATTCTTTATCGATAATTATAAAGGGCATAGAGCAATCTGGCATACAGGTGGAACTATGGGATTTATATCCAGATGCTCACGTTATATTGACGATAAACTTTCGGTTATTATGCTTACCAATTACGAAGGTCTGCCGAAAAACCAGTTGTTTGAAAAGATTATGACGGAAATTTTTGCTTAAAATAATTTGCCTCATCATCGCGTTGTGGGATGAGGCATTTTATGTTTAACTAAGAAGCAAAACAGAGGTAATATTTATGAATGATATAATGCGATTTATAGCAAAAAGACTGCTGATTGGTATTCTTGTAGTGCTATTTGTAACCGTTTTGGTTTTTGCTATAATGGAGGCAATGCCGGGTGACACGATAGATTTAATGGTTGACACGAGAGTATCTGCTGAAAGAGTAGCTGAAATTAAAGCCCAATGGGGTCTAGATGAACCTCCCGTGGTAAGATATTTCTATTGGCTTAAAAACGTAGCCAAGGGAGATTTTGGAACTTCAATTTCCCTTAAGCAGAGCGTATCTGCATTGATTATGCAAAGACTGCCTTATACACTGATGCTTACAGGAGCAGCGTTGGTAATAGAATACTTGCTAGCGATTCCGCTTGGACTGATTGCAGCCGTAAAAAAGAACAAGTTTACAGATAAAGCGCTGACAGTTACTACTATTGTGCTTTGGTCAATGCCGCCTTTCTGGCTGGGAGTACTTTTTATGCTTATATTTTCAGTTTGGCTAGAAATTCTGCCGCTTTCCGGATGGAGCGGTATTGAATCGCTTATCCTTCCGGCGTTTACGCTGGCTCTTCCTGCACTTGCGCAGATCTTTAGACTTACGAGATCAGAAGTGCTGGATGTTATGGATGAAAAATATGTTACAACAGCTTATGCTAAAGGACTTAAGAACAAAGCTGTGCTGATTAAACACGTGTTAAGAAACGCAATGATTCCGGTTACAGTTATGTTCTTCTTATCATTGCCATGGCTTATCGGCGGCGCTGTTGTTGTAGAAAACGTTTTCGCATGGCCCGGAATGGGACAGCTACTGTGGAAAGGTATCGCTAAACAAGATTTCGTTATCGTTCAGGGAATTGTACTTGTTATAACTGTGCTTACAGTAATTTGTAACTTAATCGGTGATATTATTTCAGGTATTTTAGACCCGAGAATCAGACTGGAATAGGGTGGATGAGATGATTAAAAAAGGAAGATTTAAACAGATTATAAAAAATCCAATGTTCGTTATCGGTTCCATCATGTTTGCAGTGGTTCTCATTTTAGTAATTTTTGCTCCCGCAATAGCTCCTCATAGCTATACAGAGCAAAATCAGGCTATGAGTTTGATAGGACCGTGCAAAGAATATCCTTTTGGAACTGATCAATATGGAAGATGTATTTTCAGCAGAGTAGTTTACGGTTCAAGAATCGCTTTGAGCGTTGGAATCGTAGCTGTTGTAATAGAAACAGTAATTGGAGTAACCTTGGGAATAATTTCAGGTTACTATGGAAAGAAAATTGATAAGGTTGTACAGTTTGTTACAGATACTACATGGGCTATTCCGCCTATTATTCTGGCTATGGCAATTGTTCTTATGCTGGGTTCCAGCGCTATGAATGTTGCTATTTCAGTTGCTGTAGTAAGCTGGGCTCAATTCACAAAAATTATAAGAACGAAAGTAATGTCAATTAAAACCTTGTCGTATATAGAAGCAGCAAGAATATATGGTGAAAGTGATTTTAGCATTATTATGAGATACATACTGCCTAACTTGGTTTCTACTATCATAGTACTTGCAACACTTGCAATGCCATCAGCAATTTTATCAACTACATCGATGGGTTTCTTAGGCCTAGGGGCGCAGCAACCTGCTCCCGACTGGGGCTGGATCCTTTCTAACGGAATTCAATTTATAAAGAAGGCTCCTTGGATTACTATGGCGTCAGGACTTTCTATCGTATGGACTGTGCTGAGCTTTAATCTTGTAGGAGAGGGTATAAAGGAACTTTTGGACCCAAGAGTAAGAGTATAGGGAGGACTGAAAAATGAAAGATGTACTTATTGACATAAAAGATCTTTGCATACAGTTCCAAACTTCCGGAGGCACTGTAAGAGCTGTAGACAATGTAAGCTTTGACATTAAAAAAGGAGAGGTGTTCGCGCTGGTAGGAGAATCCGGATGCGGCAAATCCACTACCGCTATGGGCATTATGCAGCTCATAAAGGAACCGGGCAAAATTGTCAACGGTGAAATAAATTTTGAAGGAAAAGATCTGCTTAAGCTGAGCCAAGATGAAATGACCCAAGTAAGAGGCAGAGATATAGGAATAATATTCCAGAATCCTCTGGATTCGCTAAACCCGGTTTATACCATTGGATACCAGATGACTGAAGGACTCAGAGTAGATAAGATGGATAAGGTTCAGGCATGGAAATTGGCCTCTGACATGCTCAGAGACGTTAAAATTTCTGATGTGGAACAACGAATGAAAACTTATCCGCATGAGATCAGCGGCGGTATGCGTCAGCGTGTAATGATCGGTATGATGCTGTGCAGAAATCCAAAATTGTTAATTGCCGATGAGCCGACAACTGCTCTGGACGTGACCATTCAGGCCGGCATCATAGAACTGATGAACGAGCTTCGTCAGAAATACGACTCGTCAATTCTTATCATAACTCATGACTTTGGTATAGTAGCAGATATTGCTGATAGAGTAGGAGTTATGTATGCAGGAAATCTTATTGAAGTAGGCGAAGTGTTTGAAATATTCGATAATCCTAAACATCCGTATACTCGTCTTCTGATGAAGGCGCTGCCTACAATCACCAAAGAGGAGGGCAGGCTGGAAATCATTAAAGGTACAGTTCCTAACCTGGCAGAAGAAAGAGTGGGCTGTGGATTTGCTGACAGATGTCCGTTTGCTAAGGATGTCTGTAAGGAAAAGAACCCCGAATTAAAGGAAATTTCAGACGGACACCTGTGTGCATGCTTGTTTGCGGAAGGAGGTCTGAACGATGAGTAAAGAAAGAGAAGTATTAGTTCAGATAGACAATTTAAAAAAATATTTTCCGCTTAGAAAAGGTAAAAATCAGATAGCGGTAAGAGCCGTAGACGATGTAAGCATTAAAATTTACAAGGGTGAGACTTTAGGTTTGGTAGGCGAAAGCGGAAGCGGCAAAACTACTCTTGCAAAGATGATTCTGGGAATTCTGCCCCCTACAGAAAGCACTGTTTACGTTGACGGAAAAGACATGTGGAATAAAAAGCAGCAAAGAGAACTGCGCAAACAAATTGGCGCCGTTTTCCAAGACCCAGCGGCTTCCTTAAACCCTAGGGCTACAATTTACAGATCTTTAGAACGACCTTTGGAAGTCAACGGCTTATCTAAGGAAGAAGCTAAAAAACTGATTTATGAGACAGCAGACAGGATTAACATTGGACACGAACTTTTAAACCGCTTTCCTCACGAACTTTCCGGTGGACAGCAACAGCGCATCAGCATTGCCAGAGCCATTATGCTTCAGCCATCGCTGATAGTTTTAGATGAGCCGACAAGCGCCCTTGACGTATCGGTTCAGGCACAGACTCTTAACGAACTTCTTAAACTTCAGGAAACCTATAACATGACGTATCTGTTTATTACTCATAACCTTTCAGTTGTAAGATATATGAGTGACAGAATCTGCGTTATGTACGGCGGACAGGTTATGGAGATAGGAAGCACTTCAGACGTATATGATAATTGCAAGCATCCTTATACTTTCGGTTTGATGTCGTCAGTTCCTCCTTTGCATCCAAAGGAGAGAAACAGAAAAAAGTATCTGATAAGCGGCGAGATGCCTAGCCTTGTAGGTGAAAACACAGGATGTGCTTTTGCAAGCCGTTGTAAGTATTGTCAAGAAATATGCCGCACTCAAAGGCCGGATATAAAGCAAGTAGGAGACGAGCATTTCGCAGCGTGCCACTTTGCAGGTGAAATAGAATTCTAGCTGCATGAAATTCACTTTATTACAGATTGGATTAATTAAGGAGGTGGAATATGAAAGACTTAAAGATACTTAATGCGAGAATTCCTGATTATGAAACAAACGAATTTATAAATGCTGATATTTTAATTCATGATGGTAAAATTGAAAAAATCGGTTTGGTAAATGCAGATACGGCAAAGACCATTGATGCAGCTAATAAAGTTGTTTCGTCAGGATTTATCGACATGCATGCCCATGAAGATTCGCCTGAGGAAAATTTCTTCACATCAGCATGTTGCCTTCGTATGGGAGTTACTACCAAGATTGCAGGTAACTGCGGAGAAATATATGATACGCTGGAAAATTTCTATAATCGTGTAAATACGATAGGAAGCCCGACAAATTATATGATGTTTATAGGACAGAATACTCTGCGTGAAATGACGGGCGCAGACAACAGGTATAAAGCGGCAACTGCTGATCAGCTTGATAAAATGAAGCTTATCGTCAAGGATTGGCGCAGATATGCGCCTGTGGGATTATCATGCGGTTTTGAGTATGCCCCTGGAGTTACCGTAGATGAAACTTGTGACCTCCTTAAGGCTTTTGAGGAAGAGGGCTATATGACATCTATTCATTTCCGAAGTGATGGTTCGGATTCAGTTGAGTCTATTGAGGAAATGATCGAAATCTACAGACATTCAGGCTACAAAATGCAGATGTCCCATATAGGCAGTTGCAGCGCTGTCGGTTATATGGCAGACGCCCTTGGCTGCTTAGACAAGGCAAGGGAAGAAGGCGTTGATATTATGGCTGACTGTTACCCTTATAATGCATTCTGCACCGGAATCGGAACCGCAGTGTTTGACGAAGAAAGTTTTAAAAAATGGGATTACAAAGATTTGATGTTAACTGATGGTCCGTTTAAAAATCAGCGGTGTACTAAGGAGCTTTTCGAGAAAGTAAGAAAGGAAACTCCGGAGTTATGCGTAGTTGCCTTCGTAATGAATGAGCCTGAAATCGACATGGCATATCAGAAGCCTTACGTGATGGTAGGAAGCGACTGCGGTTTCCATAACGAAACAGGACATCCAAGAGGTGCGGGAACTTTCCCTAGAGTTATTGGATATTATGTAAGAGAACGCAAGGCTATGACGCTTATAGAAGCTTTGAAAAAGATGACGGTAATTCCGGCTAATCGTGTCAACTTGAAGACTAAAGGCGAGGTAAAGGAAGGCTGGGATGCAGACCTTGTTATTTTCGATGAAAATACAATCATAGATAGGGCGACATTTGAAAATCCTACTTTACCACCTGAAGGAATTTCCTATGTGATTATCGGCGGACAAGTTGCAGTTAAGGATAATGAAATAGTTAACGGAAAACTGGGAAGATATATCCCTTATAAGAATCGATAAATTTAGACGGAACTATATTAAAAGAAGGCTTTAAAACTAAGCCTTCTTTTTTATGTGATTACTATACTCCATAATAGCCCATTAAAAAGGTAGCAGTAAGAGGTATTACAGCCAGAGAGATAAGGGTAGTAACGGCCACCATTTCCGCAGCCGAAAGAGAGTCTTTATCTTCATCGCTTATAATCGGAACTACAGCAACTGCTACAGGAAAGCTTGCAGCAAAGATTAGACAAACTTTTACGTCTGCCGACATAGGCAGCCAATTTACTGCAAGAAATGTGAGAACGGGCAGCAAAATCATTTTTAGGACAGACATATATATGAGTTTGCTATTTTTAATTACACTTTTAAATTCACATTCGCCCAACTGCATACCTACAATAAGCATCGAAAGAGGAGTTGTGGCGGAACCAATCATATTTACACAATCAAAAATCGTTTGAGGCAGATGAAGTTCGGCAATCAGAAGAATGATGCTGAAAATGGCTGCCACAGTGTTGGGATTTTTGAACGTACCCAGAAGCCCTTTTAAATTTAGTTTTGCTCCGGAGGCTGCTCCCATGTTAATAAGAACCGGCCCAAGAGAGTACAGATAGAAAGCTTGCAGGGATACGTTGTGGATTACCATCAGATACAGGATTCCGCTGCCAAAGAGGGCTTCCGTAATTGGAAAACCTATGAAACCATTGTTTACAGAACCAAAGGAAAACGCGTAAACTCCCAGTTCAGAAGAGTCTACTTTAAAAACTTTAGCTGCAAGAAAATATCCCAGTATAGCAGAAATAATAAGAAAAAGGCTTGAACCTACTAACGATTGAATGGTTATACTGATAGTGTCTTTAGCCAGTTCATTGGTAGTAATCGATGCCAGTACCATACACGGGCAGGTGACTTTAATAAGCAGGTTAACCAGATATTTGTTGGCAGAAATAGGCATTATGCCTATTTTATTTGCTATAAATCCTACCGCGATTATCAAAAATATTGAGGATATGTTGCTTATTATGAGTTGCATTTATATATAAAGTCCTTTCTTTACTTCCGGTTAGAGTCCGTAATAATTAATTAAAAGAGTTGCTGTCAACGGAATAATGACCAGAGACATTACTGTGGTAAGAGCTACGCCTTCGGCTGCGACTAAAGCATTTTCACCTTCCGCATCGGTAACTGCTACAGTACCTACTGCCATAGGGAAAACTGCACCGAACACCAGACATACCTTGGTGTTTACGTCAAGAGGCAGCCAATTTACTAAAATGAAAGTAATTATAGGCAGCATGATCATCTTTATCAGAGACAAAATCAACAACTGGCGGTTTTTAACTATCCTGCGTATGTTGCTGCCTCCAAGCTGGATACCTACGATAAGCATGGAAATAGGAGTGGTTGCACCGCCTATCATTTCAACGCAGTCGAAAATCACCTGAGGAAATTTTAGATTCATCATAAGCATTGCTATGGCTATTACAGCGCAGAAAGTACCGGGCATTTTAATTATTGTTATAAAGGTTTCTTTGCTGAAACCTTTGCTGCGCGGAGTCCCCACATGAACTATGGGAAGCCCGACAGCGTAAAGATAAACTGAAAGCACGGTGCTGTGAAGTATCATAAGATACAGGACATCGCTGTCGAAAAGAGCCATAGTAACAGGGATTCCCATGAAACCGTTGCTTAACGATGCAAATAAAAATATATACACGCCTGTGTCAGTAACAGGTGTTACTTTCATAATCTTGGCACACAGAAAATAACCTGCCGCCGTAAAAATAATAAACCACAAACATGAGCCTATAAGAAGCTCTATTGTGGAATGGATGGTTTCGGGAGTAAGTTCTTTTTCTGTTATGGAAGATAGAATAAGACACGGGGAAGTAAGGAACATGAGAATATTAGCCATGTATTTGCTGGCTTCTTTAGGAAGAATACCTATTCGATTTGTGCCAAACCCTACGGCAATAATCATAAATACCGCCATAATTTTGCTGATGACAACCGCCATGTTTTAACATTCCCCTTTCTAATGAATTTTCTTATACAATCTTCTTTTAAAAATCTTTTTCTAAATGTACTTAGTACATCCTTTGGGCAATATTTGAATTATACTAAAAATTCCTTGACTTTTCAAGGGTTTATAGTATAATATTGCTTACATTGTGTTTAGTATTTCTAAACAAAAAGTTTATTATATCAAAACCACCTTATTCTCATTTAAAAAAGGAGTAAAGCAATGGACATAGGTTCTAAAATAAGAGAACTACGAATATTAAACGGACTTACACAGGAGGAGCTGGCGGACAGAAGCGAACTATCCAAGGGATTTATTTCACAGCTTGAAAACGACGTTACATCGCCGTCTATTGCTACCCTGGAGGATATCTTACAATGCTTGGGAATGACTATAAGTGAGTTTTTCTCAATGGAGCAAGAACCTGTCCAAACCGTCTTCGGAGCAGAGGACTATTTTGAAAAAATCGATGAGGAGCTTGGAAATATTACTGAATGGATTATACCCAATGCTCAAAAAAATATGATGGAACCAATCAAGCTGACACTAAAAGCAGGCGGAAGTACTTATCCAGATAATCCCCACGAGGGAGAGGAATTTGGATACGTATTGAAAGGTGAAATTATACTTGTTATAGGAAACGAACGACACAAAGCGAAGGCAGGCGAAGCCTTTTATTATACGCCGGACAAGAAACACTACATCACATCAAAGAAAGGAGCGGAAATTCTCTGGGTAAGCGCACCACCGAGTTTCTAACAGCACAAGATGGCATTGATAGAATTAGTTGACATTTCTAAATCCTACGACGGAGAACTTGTTCTGGATGAGTTCAATTTAAAAATTAAAGAAAATGAATTCATCACTTTGCTGGGGCCTTCAGGCTGCGGCAAAACCACTACCTTAAGAATTTTGGGCGGATTTACTACCCCGGATACGGGAAAGGTCATATTTAAGGGAGAGGACATTACAAATCTGGCTCCAAACAAACGTCAGGTAAATACAGTTTTTCAAAAGTATGCTTTGTTCCCTCACATGAACATTGCCGAAAATATAGCTTTTGGACTTAAGATAAGCGGTAAGAGCCAAGATTATATAAACGATAAGATTAAATATGCACTTAAGCTGGTAAACCTTTCCGGGTATGAAAAGCGTTCTGTGGACTCCCTTTCAGGAGGTCAGCAACAGAGAATCGCCATAGCAAGAGCTATTGTTAACGAACCGAGGGTTCTTCTGCTTGACGAACCTTTGGGAGCCCTTGACCTTAAACTCAGGCAGGAAATGCAGTATGAGCTTATCAGACTTAAAAACGAGCTTGGCATTACTTTCCTGTATGTTACTCACGATCAGGAAGAGGCTCTGACCATGTCCGATAAGGTGGTGGTTATGAACCAAGGATACATACAGCAGATGGGTACTCCTGAAGAAATATACAATGAACCTGAAAATGCTTTTGTAGCCGACTTCATAGGCGACAGCAACATTATTGACGGTATTATGATGGAGGACAGAGTAGTAAAAATCTGTGAACATATTTTCCCTTGCATAGACGAAGGGTTTGGAAAGAACAAGCCGGTGGATGTGGTTATAAGACCGGAAGACATTATTATAGGAAAGCCGGGAGAAGGCGTTATGGACGGCGAAGTGACTTCCAACGTTTTCATCGGAGTCCACTATGAAATGTGTATTCAGGCAGGAGGATTTGAGTGGTTGGCTCAAAACACGAAAAGCTATCCGGTAGGCACAAAAGTATCAATAGACGTTATACCTGAAAATATTCAAATTATGCACAAACCGCAGTCTGAGGATGAGGAGGCCATTTCTCTGGATGATTAAGAAGATGTTTTCTGCGCCCTTTGTGGCATTCATACTATGCGGAACTATAATACCGCTGGGTGTAATTGCATATTACGGACTGACAGACAGAAGCGGCAGCTTTACATGGGCGAATATTCTTGCGATGACGTCAGGTGATCACGCTAAGGCGCTTGGACTTTCACTGGGCTTATCGCTAATAAGTACAATAATCTGTCTGGTGCTTGCTTTCCCTTTGGGACTGATTCTCAAGGACAGCAAGTTGGGGAAAAGGGGATTCATGGTATTCATATTTATCCTGCCTATGTGGATGAATTTCCTGCTTAGAACTATGGCTTGGCAGGTGCTGCTTGAAAAAGGCGGCGTAATCAACAGCCTGCTGGCATCAATAGGTCTGCCTGCTCTTGAAATCATCAATACCCCTGTGGCGGTAGTTCTGGGCATGGTTTACGATTATCTTCCGTTTATGGTACTGCCGATATACAATTCGTTGGTAAAAATAGACAGTAATGTTATAGAGGCAGCTTACGATTTAGGAGCAAGCGGCGGGACAGTCCTGAGAAAAATCATAATTCCTATGACTGTTCCGGGTATTGTAAGCGGCGTTACCATGGTTTTCGTGCCGTCACTGACTACATTTGCAATTTCCAACATGCTGGGCGGAGGTAAGGTTAACCTGATAGGAAATATCATTGAACAGGAATTTACAACCAGCTCCAACTGGAATTTAGGATCCGGTTTATCTTTAGTAATGATGATTTTCATTGTGATAAGCATGGCTTTCATAGAAAAATTCGATAGAAACGGGGAGGGCAATATGATATGAAAAAGTTTTCAAAAGTCCTTTACCTGATTATTATATTGCTGTTTTTATATCTGCCTATCGGCACTCTGATGGTTCTTTCCTTTAACAGCGGCAAGAGCATGAGCGCATGGCAGGGATTTTCCCTTAAATGGTATGGGGAAATGTTTAACAACCAGGAAATTATGGAAGCTCTGGGAAACACTCTTACCATCGCTTTCTGGGCGGCAACTGTAGCCACTATAGTAGGCGTGCTTGCCTGCATGGGAATGAACTCGATGGGCGAAAGAAAGAGATCCTTTTTCATGGGTCTGAACAACATTCCTTTGCTTAATGCCGACATAGTAACCGGCATTTCCATAATGATGAGCTTTTTGCTGTTTGGAATAAGCCTGAGTTATAATACAGTGCTTTTTGCCCATGTCACTTTTTGCATACCGTATGTTATCCTGTCGGTTATGCCTAAGTTCAAACAATTGGAAAATAATACTTACGAAGCGGCTTTAGATTTAGGCGCGACTCCGGTTCATGCTTTTTTTAAGGTGGTGCTTCCTGACATTATGCCGGGAGTAGTATCCGGATTTTTGCTGTCGTTTACAATGTCGGTAGATGACTTTGTAATAACCCACTTTACCAGAGGCGCGGGAATTAACACTATTTCAACGCTTATTTACAGTCAGGTAAAGGTGGGAATAAGGCCTGCACTTTACGCTCTCTCTACAGTGATTTTCGTCGGAGTACTGATTGTACTGGTAGTGGTTAATTTCGTGAGCAATTCTCGCAAAGATGATTATAGCAGGGGCGGCATGTCGCCTAAGAAAATCGTTGTTATTTTTCTTATTATGGCTGTAGGCATGGGATTTGCGATAAATCACATGCAAGGTATGAATTCTTCTACGGGAGAAAAGGGAGAATTATATATTTATAATTTTGGCGATTACATCGATCCTGATCTTGTTGAAGCTTTTGAAGAAGAGACAGGTTATTCTGTAATAATGGATTACTTCGATACTAACGAGGAAATGTATCCTGTAATAAAGAATCAGACGGCGCAATACGATGTGATTTGTGCTTCCGACTATATGATAAATAAGATGATTGAAGAGGAACTTCTTGATACTATAGATTTCAGGTATGTGCCTAACATCGTAAATCTACAGGATAACGTAAGGGAGTTTGTCGACGAGTTTGATCCGGGAATGAGATACAGCGTGCCGCACACATGGGGTACTTACGGAATTATATACAACACCACAATGGTAGACGACCCAGTGGAAAGTTGGGAAATCCTATGGAATGAAAAGTACTCTCAGCAAATTATCATGCCGAATTCTCTGAGAGAAGGCTTCATGGTTGCCGGAAAACTTTTGGGATATTCCATGAATACGGACAGCGAAAGTGAGCTGGCTGAAATAACGGAGCTGCTTATCAAACAGAAACCCCTTGTTTATAGTTACGCTAATGATAATGCAAGAGATCTGATGATAGGAAATTCTGCGGCAATGGCGGTAATTGCTTCCGGTGATGTACTTTATGCTCAGGAGGAGAACGAGGATCTTGAATTTGTAGTTCCTAAAGAAGGCACGGAGGTTTGGACAGATTGCTGGGCTATTCCAAAGGGAGTTGCTAATAAGGAAGGCGCTGAAGCATGGATTAATTTCATGCTGGAGGAAGAAGCGGCAAGACTTAACTTTGAGTATCTGACCTACGCAATTCCTAATAAGCAGATATTGGATTTAACCGATAACGAAATTCTAAATCCTAATGACGATATACTTTCTCGCTGTGAAACTCTTAAAAATTTAGGCGCAGATCTTGATGACATCTACAGTACTTACTGGAAATACTTTAAGTCTAAATAAGAGAATAAAACATAAAAAATAAATAGTAAAGAATAAAGAATAAAGAAGGTTGGTCTATAAGCAAATAGAATAACCTTCTATTTATGTTAAATTATGTATATTGCCAAGGCGGGGTGGAAACCTATCGAAAATTGTGGTATACTGTAAAAGCATTTATAAAATGAGACAGCATATTTTTATTTTAATTTGTAGTAGAGATCAAGGAGACATAAGACATTATGGAAAAGAAAAGAAAAAAACGGGGTGACCGCAGAGATGGCGTGTGGCTTAGGGATTTAGACCCCCTTCACGCTTTTATGCCGTATATTTACCCAAACAGAACAGATAACGAAGCTTTTATAAGCGAAGTTATCGAGCTAGAAAATATTAATAATTATTTAGAAAAGAAAAATGCTGGTCTTCCTGAAGGAACAGAAGAACAGTATAAACTATTTTATGTACTAATTGCAGCTTTGGTAAAGGCTATAACATTGAGGCCTAAGATAAACCGATTTATAAAGGGCGGCAGGATGTATCAGAGAAATGAACTTTCCGTAGCATTTGTTGTTAAGAAAAAATTTAATGACAATGGCGACGAGGCGCTTGCTTTTAAGGAGTTTGATGGTGATACAACCATAGACACAGTTTACGAGAAGATAGTAGAGGAAATAAACCAGTGCCGAGGAGAGGGACTGGATAATTCCACAGAAGAAATGGACATGCTGCTTAAATTGCCTCGCATAGTTCTTAGATTTGTGATGTGGATACTGCATAAACTGGACTATTACGGCAGAGTTCCTTATTCACTTATAAAGACAGACCCGAACCATGCCTCCTGTTTCGTGACGAATCTGGGCTCTATCGGGTTAAAGTCGGGTTATCATCACCTTTCCAACTGGGGAACCAATTCACTCTTTGTAATAATAGGACAGAGAAAAAAGCGCCCCGTATGGGATGATGAAGGCAAGATGACTATGAAAGACACCCTTGAAATAGGTCTGACTATAGATGAAAGAGTGGCTGACGGATACTACTATTCAAAGACAGTAAAACTTTTGAAGTATTTGTTTCAGCATCCGGAGCTTTTAGAGCTGCCGGCAAAGGAGGAAGTTAATTATGAGTAATTATGACAATTTGAATGTAAAGACACCTTGGATAAAGAATCTTGGAGGAGTACCTGCCCATCTTGAATATTTTCAGGGGTCAATGTACGATAAGGTGGCGGAAATAGCCGTGCATTATCCTGAATACATAGCTTATGACTTCATGGGAAGCAAGATAAAGTATAAAGATTTTATCAAGAAAGTAGACGAATGTGCCAGAGCCTTGGCAGCCATCGGCGTAAAAGAGGACGAAAGAGTTACAATATGTATGCCTAATGCACCGCAGGCTGTTATCATGTTTTATGCCATAAACAAGATTGGCGCTATCGCTAACATGGTTCATCCTCTTTCCAGTGAAAAAGAAATCGAATTTTACCTTAAAGAGTCTGCCAGTGTAGTTTGCATTACGCTGGATCAGTTCTACGGCAAATTTGAAAATATAAGAGGCAGCGTTCCTTTGAGAAGTCTGATCATCACCAGTATTAAGGATGTGCTGAGCCCTATTAAGAAAAAAGGATATTATTTGGCAGAAGGCCGTAAGATTAAGAGGGTTCCTGCCAATGCTGAAATCGTATGGTGGGAAAAATTCCTAAGAGACGGAAACCAGTATCATGGACCTTTTCATGCAGAAAGAACCGCGAAGGATCCCGCAGTTATTCTGTACAGCGGCGGAACTACGGGAACTACCAAGGGCATACTTCTATCTAACCTGAATTTCAACGCTCTTGGCCAGCAGATAATTGCAACTAATCCGATGTTTAAGCCCGGAGATAAAATGTTGGCGGTCATGCCGATTTTCCATGGCTTTGGAATTGGAGTATGCATACACTCCATGCTTTCACAAGGCGGAAGATGCTTGCTTATTCCACGTTTTAATCCTAACAGCTATGCTAAGCTTCTTAAAAAGCACAGACCTAACTTTATTGCAGGAGTACCTACGCTTTATGAAGCCTTGCTTAGAATAAAAAGTTTGGACAGGGTGGATTTATCATGCCTTAAAGGCGTATTCAGCGGAGGGGACTCACTTTCCATAGAACTTAAAAAACGTTTTGATAAGTTCCTTGCGGAACACAATGCAAATGTTCCGGTGCGCGAGGGATACGGAACTACGGAATGTGTAACTGCAAGCTGTCTGACGCCGTCTCACTGGGCGAAGGAAGGGTCCATAGGGCTGCCTTTTCCGGATACTTTCTATAAGATTGTAAAGCCTGGGACAACCGAGGAAGTTCCTTATGAGCAGGAGGGCGAGATATGCCTTGCAGGTCCTACAGTGATGATGGAGTACATAAACAATCCGGAAGAAACGGCGAATACCTTGAAGCGACACGATGATGGACTTACATGGGTTCACACCGGAGACTTGGGGACGATGGATGAAGACGGATTCATATATTTCCGCCAGAGAATAAAGAGGATGATTGTCACCAGCGGATACAATGTTTATCCGTCACAAATAGAGAATGTACTCGATGCGCATGAATATGTACATATGAGTTGCGTAATAGGGGTACCTGATCCGTTAAAAATCCAAAAGGTGGTTGCCTTTGTAGTTCTGAAACCGACAGTAAAGGTCAGTCAGGAACAGGCACGCAAGGAAATCCTTGAATATTGCAGTAAGTATATAGCCAAATACGCTATGCCATCGACTATCGAGTTCAGAGACGATATGCCTAAGACTTTGGTAGGCAAGGTAGCATACAGAATTCTTGAGGAGGAAGAAGCAAAGAAATACGCATAAGATTAATTTTGGAGGGAGATTGTAAAGATGAGACGAAAAGCTTTAACCGTTTTAATTTTAGTTGTTGCAATGATAACGACCACTGTTTTTGCATATGCAGGAACATCTGTATCCAGATATACAGGTACTACGTATACCCATAGCAGCAGTTTTGACGACCGCGTGGTGATAAATGGACTTGATGTATCGATATACCAAGGAACCATAGACTGGGAAAAGGCGAAGGCAGATGGTATTGATTTCGCCATTATCAGAGTTGCAGGCAGGGGATATGGAACTGCGGGCACTATGTACACAGATGATAATTTTAAAAAGAATATCAAAGGAGCTGTTGATGCAGGTATGCTTGTGGGAATATATTTCTTTTCACAGGCTGTAAATACGGTTGAAGCTGTGGCGGAAGCCAAATATGCTGTAAAACTTTTAGAAGAATCAGGATATAATCAACTTGATCTTCCTATATTTATGGATTACGAGTTTGCCGGGGGAACGTCAGGAAGACTTACTAAAGCGAATTTGAGCAAGTCAGCGGCAACGAAGGTTGCGAAAGCTTTCTGTGAGCAAATAATAAAGTCGGGTTACGAACCTGGAATTTATGCCAATTTGACTTTTCTCAACAATACTATAGACGGGGCTACTCTGGGAGAGAGTTATCCTATCTGGGTGGCTCAATATTATTCACAGTGCAATTATAAATATGATTACGACTGGTGGCAGTATTCATCAAGTGGAGTCGTAAACGGTATAACCGCACGAAATGACTGTAATTTCTGGTATATTGAAAAAGTTCCGACAGCCACATCCGATTATTCCATAGCTATAGCAGATGCTTCTATAGTAGGCGATTCTACATTTACTTATAAGGCGGGAACTACTTATGAACCTTCTGTTGCAGTTTATTACGGGGGAACGCTTCTCACCGAAAATGTGGATTACAGAGTTAAATACATAAAAAATGCTGAGGCAGGAACGGCTTATGCCATGATTATAGGACAGGGGCAGTATACAGATTATCAACTTGTTCCTTTCACAATTAATCCGTCAACCAGCTTAACCGGAATTACTGTAAGCAAAATTGCCGATATGACTTATACAGGCAAAACACTTAAGCCGTCTTCAATAGTAGTTACTGACAGCGCCGGAAAAACTCTTGTGAATAATGTAGATTACACTTATACCGTTTCAAATGCAGTTAATGTGGGCACGGCAAAAGTTAACATTACTTTTAAAGGCAATTACAGCGGAACTAAATCTGCAAGCTATAATATAGTCAAGGCAACACAGGTTATAACCGTAGGTGATTCGAGAACTCAGGTAGCTAGAGAACAGGAACCTTATAATTTGGGCGTATCACTGAAATTCAGTGGTGCAAAGGTTACTTACACCTCAAGCGATACGGATGTAGCAACTGTTTCATCAGACGGAACCGTAACAGTTAAAAAACAGGGAACTACTACTATTACAATTAAAGCTGCTGAAACTGATAATGTTAAATCAGCCACTAAAACGATAAAGTTGACTGTAAGTTATCCTCAGCAGACTGTAACGGGAAAGTACACTCTTTACAAGAAAACCATGCAGAGCAATCCTTTTAATCTTGTAGGCATAAAGACTAACGGAAATGGAAAGATTACGTATAAGTCCAGTGATGAGAGCGTCGTAAAGGTTAGCTCAAGCGGCAAAGCAACTGTGGTAGGTCCGGGAACTGCAATAATTACTGCTACTGCCGCCGCTACGTCAACTTGGGGAGAAGGTAGTTTTGAGATGAAAGTCATCGTGTCTAAAGGGGAGCAGACTGTAACCACAAGTTATACGCGGTACAAAAGAACTGACCTTGCTGCGATGTTTAACTTAAACGTCAAAACAAATGGCGACGGTAAAATAACGTATACTTCCTCGGATGAATCTGTTGCAAAAATTGATGAAAACGGCAGAGTGACCGTAGTAGGTCCGGGTGTAGTAGAGTTTACTGTAAAAGCAGCGGAAACCAACGCGTATACAGCAGGAGAGAAAATTGTAACTCTTACAGTCAGCGGTTTTGAAAGTGATGAAGCAAGGGAAACCAAGAAGCAGAAGATCATCAACGGCGTAGAAAACACTAAGATAATCAACGTAAAGCTTACCGCATTAAGTAAAAGGGTAAGAGTTGATTGGAAGAAGCAGGCTTCAGGATATGCGGTGGATTACTACCAAATCTGGAGGTCTACAAAGAAATCTTCAGGATACGTTAAGATGTTTACTACAAGTAGTTCAAAGAAATTTTATTATATAAATACCAAGGATGTAAAACCATCGACTACTTATTGGTATAAAGTCCGCGGTGTAAGAATAGTAGACGGCAAGATGATTTATACGCCGTTTACCAAGGTTTCGGTAACTACAAAGAAGTAGTATTGGATTGCTTAAGACGACGAGCGTTGGGCTCACGCTTAATGCAAAATAGCGCGTCACCCATTCCAAGTATCATATGAGTTTACTATACGGGCAGATTAATCTGCCCGTTTTTAATGGTTTTCTAAGCGCTGCGGAACATAAAATCAGCAGAGTTTCTGAACCATTTCTTGCACGCAAATATTTTTTCTTGGCAATTGCATTTAACGTGTAGTCAGGATTGTTTAAGATTTAAGTAATTGCCGATTATGTGAACAAATAACAGTTAAATGATAAAAGCAACCGCCGGTTGGCAAATTGAAATGTCATGCTGGTGGCAACGCAACCGGTATTTGTGTTATTGTTTGATTACAAATTTTATAAAACAATAAATACAGGAGGTTTTACTATGAATATAGCAGACAGAATTCAAAACTTACGAAAGAGCAGGGGAATATCTCAAGAAGAACTTGCAGATATAATAGGAGTTTCCAGACAAGCGGTATCGAAATGGGAAAGCGAGCAGAGTATTCCCGATATTGAAAAGGTGATTCTATTAAGTAATTATTTTGAAACCACCACAGATTATTTATTGAAAGGAATAGAGCCTGTAAAAGAAGAAGGCGGTAAACAGAGCGCCATGTTATTTTCAATTATAGGAACGTGTATTAATGTAATTGGATTAATTACCGCCATATCACTTTGGATTGAGAGGCAGGCAGCTTATACAGTTGGAATAGGGCTTGTTATTATGGCTATCGGTACGTTGGTTTTTCTTATAGGTCAAACCATAGGAAACAGTGTAAAAAAGAAGAAGGCTAAAAAAAGCTTTATTTTGATTAATGTATGGATATTATTATTTATCCCTTTATCATGTTTGTTTAACATTCTTAGCGGACTGCTGGAAGGATTCTTAGGAATGATTGCGCCAGTTCCAATGTTAGGAAATTCTTTAATAACATTTTCACTTTACTGGGTTTTGTATATAGGCGTATGTATTTTTGCCGACATAATTGTGACAAAGCGGATGGAAGAGTAAAAATTTTGCTGATAAAGGGGTATCATCTTAAATATAAAAGCGGACAAGGATAGATTGACCTTGTCCGCTTTTTAAAATATAAGACTCAATTAATTGACAAATTTGGCGAGACGGGATTTTGTGCGTTCTTCGCCGAGAATCTGCTGAATTTCCCAAACATCAGGCGACTGCTGTCTGCCCATAAGCGCTACACGTATAACGGTGCTGACATGACCCACGTGACCTTTATATTGATCCGGATTCTTCTTATAGTCTTTCGGTTTTACCGCATATCCAAGTTCTTCGGTTATATTGCGGATTTTTTCAAACCAAGCAGTCTGATCGTCGCTATGGTCGTAGGTATCCAGATATTTAGAAATGATAATCTTAATATCGTCGGATGCTTCAGCAGGGAATTCATCTTCGATTTTGAACATATCGTCAAAGAAATAGCTGATGTTTTCCACTATCTGCTGTGCATAAATGTGGTCTTTACGAGGTTTCGCCTCGTTTCTGCCGATGTCAAGAATTTTTTCCAGATATTCTCTATCATTAAACATGTGAAGGACTTCAGGTTTAAATTCCGTCGCCCATTCTTTGAGAAAATCGAATAAGTCCTTAGCGCTGATCTTAAGAAGGACGTCTTTGCTGATGTCATTAAGCTTGTTAAGATCGAACAATGCTCCGGAAGTAGACATTTTCTCTGTGGTAAAGCGGAACTCATCTATGTCAGCGTCAGGATTTGCTATTCTCCATTCCTCAAAGTTAGAGTTAAGAATGGTCAGAAGGTATTCGCGTACTGCCGCAGGATGGTAACCCTGGTTGCGATAATAGTCCAATGAAAGCTCCGGGTCTTTACGCTTGGAAAGTTTGCGTTTATTTCCTTCCTCATCCAGTTTCATAAGCTGAGCGGTATGACAATAGATTGGAGGCTCCCATCCGAGCTTTTCAAACAACTCCACATGAATCGGCAAAGAAGGCAGCCATTCTGCACCTCTTACCACGTGAGTCGTTCTCATCAGATGGTCGTCTACAACGTGAGCAAAGTGATATGTTGGAATACCCGTAGCCTTTAGAATGACAGTGTCCTGATCGTTGGCAGGCATGTCAAGAATTTGGCGTATGGCATCTTTTACTTTTATACGGCGAATCTGGTCTTCCGGCAGGTTCATATCGCCATCGGATTTAAGTCTGATTACGTAAGGAATTCCAGCTGAAAGTTTGGCTTCTATTTCTTCCATGGTAAGGTCTCTGCTTTTTGCCCACTTGCCGTATATCCCCGGATTTTCTTTAGATGCTTCCTGCATGGCATGAATTTGGGCGATTTCTTCTTCGGAAAGGAAGCAAGGATATGCGTTGCCATCAGCGACCATTTTTTTAGCGAAACATTGATAAATCTCACCGCGATGGCTCTGTGTATAATCGCCGTAATCTCCTATATCTCCATCCATAGTAGCGCCTTCGTCAAAATTTATACCAAAAAATCGCAGGGAATTAATGATGATTTCAACGGCTCCGTCAACATAACGCTTATCATCTGTATCTTCTATTCTGAGGAAAAACTTTCCGCCGGACTGGTGGGCAAGTCTTTCGTCAACGAACGCGCCGTAAAGGTTACCTAAGTGAATGAAACCTGTGGGACTTGGGCCGAGCCTAGTTACTTTTGCGCCTTCGGAAAGAGTTCTTTTAGGGTATAAGGCTTCGTAATCTTCAGGCGTTTTCGTGATATGGGGGAAAAGCATTTCCGCCAGTTTATTATAGTCCATTTATAAAACCTCCGTGGTTATGGTGTATAAAGTTTACTTGAATTTTCGTTGATAAAACGAAAAATAGTTTTGTCGAAAAATGTCAAATTCACTTCATCTGTTTTGTCTTGTATCTAACACATTATTTTAACAGTAAAAGTATGAAATATCAATAAGTTGGCAGAATAAAAATGGACAAAATGATATGAAAAATGGACAATTTACCAAAAGGAGGATATAGATGGACAGCAAAATCAATAGCGATAGACAGGTTCCCGACAAGTATGCGTACGAGCTTTATATGGAAATATTCAAGAAAGAATTGCCCATAGGAGAAAGTTTTGACTTGCTTGAGCGCAAATTACAGATTGGAGACAGACGTGCTTCCATGTTCTTTGTTGATGGGCTTACCGACGGAGAGAAAGCTCAGCGTTTTATGGCATATCTTATGGGTTTATCCGAAGACTCGCTGCGAGGAATTTCAACAAGTCAGAGGTTTATAGAGGTGGCAATGCCGTTTCTGGACACTACATTGGTAAAGCCTAAGAAGGATAATTCCGGCGATGAAAATTGCCAGCCGCAAAAGTTAGATGCAGAAGAAAATGTTTTAGAGATATTTGGGAAAAAACAATCCTTGGACTTGTCGGATGAGGCGCGTGGCAATTTGGACAACTCTACAGATATGGCGGGCTTATTTAGAAATTTTACAAAATCCGACGATATACTGGCAGCAGAGGGGGATAATGGAGATTTAATTCCGCTGACTTTTAAAGTGGCTTATGAATGTTATCAGCAAGCATTGCCAAAACTGTATGCCGGCCTTGTTCTACTGTTAGTAGAAGGGCTGGATAATATAATTGTAATCGACTGCAGGGAGTATCCGGCCCGCTCCGTGGAGGAACCGGAAAAGGAAAAGACACTCCGCGGAGCCAAGGACGGCTTTACAGAAAATATGATGGATAATGTAAGTCTTATCAGAAGGAGGATCAGAGATAACAACCTTATTTTTAAGGCTTACAATGTAGGAAGTGTCAGCAAGGCGGATGTAGTAGTGGCGTATATGAATGACAGGGCAGATGAGGAACTTATTGCCAAGCTTGATAAATGCCTTAAAGAAATGAGCAATACCGCTAAAGAGGATTCGACCAACTTCAAAAATCTGCCTAAAGGGTTAATTCATGAAAACGATTCGACAAATTTAGACAATCAGCAAACATCAGGCAACCAGCAAATATCAGGCAGTCAACAAACATCAGGCAGCCAGCAAACATCAGACAGCCGGCAAATATCAGGCAACCAGCAAACATCAGACAGCCGGCAGGCGACTGAAAATCAGAAGAATCGCACTCAGAGAAAGAACAGCAATACATCACAGAGCGACGATAATCAAGATACGGGCAAGGAAATTTTATCAGTTGCAGATCAAAGCCTGCTTGAGCGGCTTCTAAAAGCCATCGGCGCTAAAAATGACTTTAATCCTTTTCCAAAAGTGCGTTACACCCAAAGACCCGATATAATAGCTGCCCACTTGGCTGAAGGCAAGACTGCCATAATCGTAGATAATTCCCCTACGGTTATGCTTATACCCGTCAGCGTTTTTGAATTTTTCCAAGACGTGGATGATTATTATTTCCCTCAGCTCACAGGCAATTATTTTCGCCTCCTTAGGATTGTAAACTTTCTTGTAATACTTTTCCTGACACCCGTGTACCTGCTCATAACAGAGTATCAGGACTTTACACCGGAGGTTCTAAAGTTTTTCGTGCCGGAAGAAGATTTTGCAATACCTATTTTCTGGCAGTTTATACTTCTGGAAATTGCAGTGGATGCTCTCAAGCTGGCGTCGCTTAACACGCCCACATCTCTTGGAATGTCACTATCTGTCATAGGAGCGTTGATCCTAGGCGAATTCAGTATCGAATCGGGATGGTTTATTTCACAGACGATCCTTTGCATGGCAGTTGTAGCGCTTGCTGCATTTACTCAGCCAAGTATTGAACTAAGTTATGCCATGAAATTTTGCAGAATTTTTATGTTGATCGGTGCGGCTGTCCTTGGAATCTTCGGTGTCGTTGCGGCAGCAGTGATCTGGGTGATAATAATGGCATGTACAAAGACCCTTTCAGGTGATTCATACTTGTATCCGGTTATACCGTTTAACTGGAAAGCATTAAAAAGGTTGATTTTCCGTACTCAAAAATGATAAAATATATTATTAAGTCTGTTGCTGTTGTGTAAGGTTTGAGGATAAGCACAATTTGATGAGGATATGGCATAAACAGATTGTTAAGATTGGGGGAAATGATATGGCAAGAATTTTGAAAAAAATACCTAACTTCAAGCTTCCAAAATATAAAATGAAGGACATCAAAGATCTTGAAGAACTTAAAGTAGAGTATACAGAAGATGATATTGAAAAGATACGGGAAAAACTTTTAAAGAAAAAAAACGGTTATGAACTTTATCCGGGCACAAATTATAAGACTATAAAAGAGATTTTCAATAGGTCGACAACTTTATTTGCAGATAAGGAATTTATTCTTGAAACTTTCAATAAGAAAGTGGGGTTTGAAGA
>CAZYWO010000018.1:0-27622 GCA_964651095.1 uncultured Oscillospiraceae bacterium
AGAAACACTGTTTCGTGTTATAGCTCTAAGATAATTTTTTATATCATTTTTACCCATATTTTGAAACTTATAAAAATTATGCCAAACTTTAAGCCAAACTATCTGGGATAAGTCCTTTACTACATGTTCATCAGATGTATAGTCTCTAATAAAAATATATACTATCTTTTCAAACTCAATATACAATTCCTCTAAATTGCAGTATCCTTTTTTATCAAAAACCATGCAGAGTCCTCCTGTTACGAATATAGCTTCATCACACATTCTATTTTATTGTATTATATTGTTATGCTCTTGTCAAATTTTATGCTTTAAGCTAAAAAATACTATCTATGGAAAATATTTTATGTTTGACAGAAAAACTACAATATGATATATTTTAAAAAAGGAAATTTTTAGTCAAATTAGTAAATAATTTTATTAAAATGTATATATTTAACGTTGTTAAATTTGCATTTTACACTTTATAGTCACATTATATTCAAGGAGGGTCAGCCCATGAAAAAGAGAGAACCCGCACCTGCACCGTTGTTGAACGACATGCTTTGCATAATTTTTTTAACAATTATACAAACTCAACTGTATTCACCAATGAATGAGACTTTATATATTATTTTCAGATTGCTTTTTATCCTAGTCAATGTTTTGCTCCTATGCATGTTATTCCATTTCGGTAGGCTAAAAGATGAAAAAACCAGAAAATGGAGAGGAGTTTATATTGTTGTCGGCATAATGCATATCATATTTATAGCTTCCACCATATATTTTTGGTAAAAATAATCTCACATACGGAGGTATACAGCCATGAAAAAACCGGAAACTACACCCAGAATACTAAAATATGATATGTTTTGTATAGTCTTACTACCGATTATACAAAAAATTCTTTACAGGCTGATATTGCCGGAAGACCAGACTCCAAGCATTGTCTTCACCTTTATTTTCGTCGCAGTAAATGTTTTGCTCCTGTGCATGTTATTTTACTTTGGCAAACTTAAAGATGAAAACACAAAGCCATGGAGAATCGCATATATTCTTGCCGGCATCGTTCATATCATATACATATACTTAAACATAAAAGGCGCGGTATGCTAACCGGCACACCACGCCTTTTTTATAAAATTTTAAACTCTAAGTCTTAAATAGCTCAAGTCCTTAATCTTAATCTTAACTTTGGCTTACCCTATTTCTTAAAATAAGCCACGGCAGCTTCAAACATCTTCATGTCAAACTCGCCGCATACATTTTTATAAAGACCTTTGCCGATTCTTTCCGAATGTCCCATCTTGCCTAAAACTCTGCCGTCAGGCGAAATTATACCTTCTACTGCCCAGTCTGAACCATTGGGGTTAAACTGGATATCGCAAGTTGCATTGCCTTCCATATCCACATACTGAGTAATGATCTGACCTTTTTCAGCAAGCTCTTTAAGAAGCTCCGGCGGTGCAATAAATCTTCCTTCACCGTGAGAAATAGGAACCGTATAAATATCACCAACCTTAGTGTTTGCCAGCCAAGGTGAATTATTTGAAGCAATTCTGGTACGGACTAATTTAGACTGATGTCGAGCTATCTTATTGAATGTGAGAGTCGCACAGTTTTCGTCTGTATCTATTATCTTGCCATAAGGCACAAGTCCCAATTTTATGAGAGCTTGGAAACCGTTGCAAATGCCTGCCATAAGACCATCTCTTTCCTCAAGCAGCTCTGTTACAGCATCCTTGACCTCCTGATTTCTGAAAAAGGCTGTGATAAACTTTCCTGAACCGTCAGGCTCATCTCCGCCGGAGAAACCGCCAGGAATGAAAATCATCTGACTCTGTCTGATTTTATCTGCAAAAGCCGCGATAGAAGCCGCAACATCAGCAGAGGACAAGTTGTTTACCACAAAAATTTCAGGTTCCGCACCTGCCCTTAAGAACGCCTTAGCCGTGTCATATTCACAGTTAGTGCCAGGAAAAGCCGGTATGAGTACCTTTGGCACAGGATTCTTAATATTAGCGCTGAAAGTCCTGTCAACTTCAAAGGAAAGATTCTTCGGCGCTTCTCCTTCGCTCTTGATATTACATGTGTATACCGGCTCAAGCTTGTCTTCATAAATCCTGCAAAGCCGGTCAAGGCTGATTGCTTCTCCCATTCTCTTAATTTCAAATTTATCGATAGTTCTTCCTATGAGAACGCCTCCTTCGACTTTTTTTGCAGCCTCAATCACAAACGCTCCATAGCAATAACCGAAAATTTCCTCCATTGAAAGAGTATCTGTAAATTCAAAACCTATGCGGTTACCCATAGCCATCTTAAGAATTGCCTCGGCAATACCTCCCAGAGTCGGGGTATAACACGACTTTACCACTCCATTTCTCATAAGAGCTGTAATTTGTGCATACAACGCCTTAAGAGATTCCCCATTAGGAAGTCCTTTTTCATCAAGCTCCGGTCTAAGCAAATATACATTATTTCCTGCTTCTTTAAATTCAGGTGAAATGATGTTATCTACATGTTCAGTAGTCACAGCAAAGGATACCAACGTAGGAGGAACGTGGATATTTTCAAAAGTTCCGCTCATGGAGTCTTTACCGCCTATTGCGCCTACACCAAGGTCAAGCTGCGCTTCCAGCGCGCCCAAAAGAGCTGCAAAAGGCTTTCCCCACTTCTTAGGAGCTTGAGCCAATTTTTCAAAGTATTCTTGGAATGACAGATAGACGTCTTTAAATTCTGCGCCCTCCGCAACCAGTTTAGATACCGATTCAACTACTGCAAGGTATGCTCCGTGATAAGGACTTTTTTCCATAATGTACGGATTATATCCCCATGCCATCAGGCTGCAAGTTGTTGTATCTGCTTTTTCCACTGAAATCTTGTTTACCATGGCTTGAACAGGCGTTCTCTGATACTTTCCTCCGAAAGGCATCAGTACGGTTCCCGCACCGATAGTGGAGTCAAATCTTTCGGAAAGCCCCCTCTTTGAGCATACGTTTAAATCTCCTGCCAGAGCCTTGTAGTTTTCAGCAAAGTCTTCTGCTATTTCTTTAGCAAAGCTTTCAGGTTTGGAGGTTTCCACCGTAATATGCTTCTCCGCTCCGTTGGAATCGAGGAACTGTCTCGAGATATTTACTATGTTAACCCCGTTCCAGTGCATTGAAAGTCTAGGTTCTTCAGTTACCTCTGCCACTACCGTCGCTTCTAAGTTTTCTGACTTTGCAAGGGCGCAGAAGCGATCCACACTCGCTGCGGCAACTACCACTGCCATTCTTTCCTGTGATTCGCTTATGGCAAGCTCTGTTCCGTCAAGCCCCTCATACTTTTTAGGGACTTTGTTTAAGTCTATTTCAAGCCCTGCCGCAAGCTCGCCGATTGCAACAGATACACCGCCTGCACCGAAGTCGTTGCAGCGTTTGATAAGTTTGGAAGCCTCCGGATTTCTGAAAAGCCTTTGAAGTTTTCTTTCCTCCGGCGCATTACCCTTCTGAACCTCTGCACCGCAGCTTTCAAGGGATGAAAGATTGTGGGATTTGGAAGACCCTGTAGCGCCTCCGCATCCGTCGCGGCCTGTTCTGCCGCCCAGAAGAATTATGCGATCTCCAGCTTCAGGTACTTCTCTTACCACATTTTCAGCCGGCGCCGCAGCGATTACAGCGCCGATTTCCATTCTCTTAGCCACATATCCCGGATGATATATTTCATCTACCTGACCTGTGGCAAGCCCAATCTGGTTTCCGTAGGAACTGTAGCCGTTGGCGGCAGTAGTAACCAGTTTACGCTGAGGGAGTTTACCTGCCATAGTTTCGGAAACAGGAACCAGCGGATCACCTGCTCCTGTTACGCGCATAGCCGCGTATACATAGCTTCTTCCTGAAAGTGGGTCTCTGATTGCGCCTCCCACACAGGTTGCAGCGCCGCCAAAAGGTTCAATTTCAGTCGGATGGTTATGAGTCTCATTCTTAAAAAGAAGAAGCCAGTCTTCTTCCTTTCCCTCCACATCTACCTTAATCTTGACTGTGCAGGCGTTGATTTCCTCCGATTCATCCAGCTTAGTCAGTCTGCCGTCTTTTTTAAGCTGTTTAACAGCAATAGTACCTATATCCATGAGTGTTATAGGCTTAGTCCTGTTAAGATTTTTTCTGGTTTCAATATATCTGTCGTAGGCAGCCTGTAAAATCTCATCTTCAAATTTTACGCTGTCGATTATCGTATTAAAGGTTGTGTGGCGGCAGTGATCTGACCAGTAAGTATCGATCATCTTGATTTCCGTTATAGTCGGATTTCTGTCTTCGCCTTTAAAATATTCCTGACAAAACTTAATGTCGGCAAGGTCCATAGCAAGCCCTCTGTCTTTGATAAAATCATCAAGTTCCTTTTCAGTAAACTCAGTGAACCCCTCCACAGTCTCTACAGTCTGCGGTATTTCATAATTTGTCGCCAGAGTTTCAGGCAGTTCCATAGAAGCTTCCCTTGCCTCTACCGCATTAATAACGTATTTTTTAATAGCAGCCAGATCCTCTTGGGAAACCTTTCCATAAAGGGCGTAAACCTTTGCAGTCTTTACCGCAGGTCTTTCACCTTTTGAAATAAGCTGAATACACTCTGCCGCTGATGACGCCCTTTGATCAAACTGTCCCGGCAAAGGCTCAACCGCAAAAATGCGATCTGCCTTTGGCAGTTCCTTAGTAATCACATCCAACTGCGGTTCTGAAAATACCGTGTTTACCGAGTAGTTAAAAAGGTCTTCCGCCAAGTCTTCCACATCGTATCTGTTGAAAAGCCGAACCTTTTCAACGCCATTAATTTGCAGCAATTCGTTAATATCGTTTTTTAAAGCCCTTGCCTCGTTATCAAGTCCGGATTTTTTCTCAACAAAAATTCTATATACCACGATTTACCTCCAAATTTTCCGCTAAAAGCGCCTTTGAACCTATATCTATTCTGAAATACGCGTTTTCAAAATCTACCAGCTTAACGGTCTCGTAAGCCTTGTCAATTGCTTTCTTTAGAGTATCAGCGGTTTCAGTGACGCCAAGCACTCTGCCGCCGCCTGTCACCAACTTGCCCTCTGATAGCTTTGCTCCCGCAACGTAAATATTTTTATCTAAAGGCATGGTAATTTCAAAACCGGTCTCGTACTTCTTCGGATAACCTGCTGATGCCATTACTACGCAGCAAGCGCTTTTATCTGAAAATTTAACTTCCGCTTTCTCCAGCTTGCCGTCATAGATTTTAAGCATTATGTCTAAAAGGTCGCTCTCCAGAAGCGGCAGCACAACTTGTGTTTCAGGGTCTCCAAAACGGCAGTTGTATTCTATAACTTTAGGCCCTTTTTCCGTAAGCATAAGTCCGAAATACAAGCAGCCGGAAAAAGTTCTGCCTTCTTTATTCATCGCCTCAATAGTAGGTTTGAAAATAGTCTCCATGCAGCAAGCTGCTATATCTTTAGTATAATACGGATTAGGTGCAATCGTGCCCATGCCGCCTGTATTCAATCCTTTGTCTCCATCCAAAGCGCGCTTGTGATCCATGGAGGATACCATCGGTATTATGGTTTTACCGTCGGTAAAGGAAAGCACTGAAACTTCAGGCCCCGTTAAGAACTCCTCTATTACGACTTGGTTTCCGCTTTCTCCGAAAATCTTATCGCCCATAATTGATAAGATAGCGTCTTTTGCCTGCTGACGTGTCTCTGCAATTATCACGCCTTTTCCCAGAGCCAGTCCGTCTGCTTTTACTACAACCGGTATCCGGCAGGTTTCCACGTACTTAAGCGCCTCATTTATATCGCTGAAAATCTCATATTCGGCAGTAGGTATACCGTATTTTTTCATCAGATTCTTTGAAAATGCCTTGCTTCCTTCGATGATAGCAGCATTTTTTTCCGGTCCGAAAGTCTTAATTCCCTTTGCTTTCAGAGCGTCTACCGCTCCCAATACCAGAGGATCGTCAGGAGCAACCACTGCAAAGTCAATTTTATTTTCGACTGCAAATTCTACTATTTTATCAATATCTTTAGCTCCAATGTCTATACACTTGGCATCCGCAGCAATTCCGCCGTTGCCCGGAAGGGCGAAAATTTCTTCTGCGTTTTTATTTTCTTTAATTTTTTTAATGATGGCGTGTTCTCTACCGCCGCCGCCAACTACCATTACTTTCATGTTCGTTTGCCTCCTCGAAGCGATGTTTAGTGGTGGAACAGCCTCATTCCTGTCATCGCCATAACCATGTTATATTTATTGCACGTTTCAATAACGTTATCATCTCGGATTGAACCTCCCGGCTGGGCTACATAGCTTACACCGCTCTTAGCAGCTCTTTCTATGTTATCTCCAAATGGGAAAAATGCATCTGAGCCCAGGCATACCCCTGTCAGCGACGCAAGATAAGCTCTCTGTTCAGCTCTCGGAAAAACTTCCGGTTTCTCCGTAAAAAGCTGCTGCCAATTGCCTTCGCCTATAACATCTTCGTAATCTTCCGAAAGGTATACATCGATGGCATTATCCCTGTCAGGCCGTCTTACTTCCTTCTTAAAAGGCAGGTTAAGGACTTTTTCGTGCTGACGGAGATGCCATTTATCAGCCTTTTCCCCTGCCAGTCTGGTGCAGTGGATTCTTGACTGCTGACCTGCGCCTACTCCGATCGCCTGTCCATCTTTAGCATAACATACTGAATTGGATTGAGTATATTTAAGAGTAATAAGAGCAATGATAAGATCTCTTACTGCATCTTCTGTCATCTGTTTATTTTCTGTAACTATATTTTGAAGAAGTTCTGCGTCTATTTTAAAATTGTTTCTCCCTTGCTCAAAGGTAATTCCGTAAACCTGTTTTTGTTCTACAGGGTCAGGTACATAACTTGTATCCATTTTAATGATATTATATGCGCCTTTTTTCTTAGACTTGAGAATCTTCAAAGCTTCATCGTCATAGTCAGGAGCTATTACTCCGTCTGAAACTTCCCTTGCAATAAGCGTGGCGCACGTAACATCGCACTTATCGGAAAGCGCTATCCAGTCGCCGAAGGAACTCATTCTGTCCGTTCCTCTGGCTCGTGCATAAGCCGTAGCAATAGGAGACCGGTCTATACCATCTATATCGTCGACAAATATGGCTTTTTTCAAGTTATCGCTCATAGGATTACCTACCGCCGCAGAAGTAGGGCTTACATGCTTAAAAGAAGCCGCAGCGCACATCCCAAGAGCAGCTTTAATTTCTCTTACAAGCTGCCAACTGTTAAGAGCGTCAAGTAAGTTTATGTAACCCGGTCTGCCGTTTAAAATTTCCATTGGAATAGCGCTTCCGTCTTTCATAAAAATCTTTGCCGGCTTTTGGTTTGGATTGCATCCGTATTTCAATTCATACTCTACCATAATTTACCTCGCTTGCCTTTACTTTTATATATCTAACACATTATTTTTATATGCTCGATTACTCGTTCTTGTTTATTAATCTATCGGCTGCCTCTCCGGTTTCAAGGTCGATATATCTTACATAAATGGAAATCTTGTTTTCATCGTTGAGATTCGCCCATATATCTGTTATAAATTCCTCAGGTGTGTCGGGAATAGTTATCCTTCTCGGCTCGCCCTGAAAAGTAGGCAGCGGATTGCCATCGTGTTCATAGGTGTGTATAAAGTGTCCCAGACCGTTAATTCCGGGATATGAGAAAGTGTATCTTGCACAGTCGGTTCCCTTTTCATCCACACTTTTTAAAATGCTCATTTCATAAGAAAAATTATTTTCGCCAAGTGTCAGCATGGCGCTTATTCTAGGCGTAAAGTTAGGAATATCAGGTTCAAATTTTCTAGTTTCAAGAGCCTGCGAAAAGGTCTTCCCCTCCGCTACAAAGTCACATATTGTATCTGTCTGATCTCCGTTGGTTACAATAACTTTGTTGTCAATCACCCTCACAGGCGAATAGATGATAAGTGATGGGTCTTCAACCTTCGATTCATCAAAAGGATAGATTACCACATCGTCTCCTTCCTTTTTAAAAACCCTGTTGCGGGAATTTTCGCTTCTGCCCATTATAAAATATGCGATTGCAGCTTTTTTACCGTCGGCAGTCTTACCGCAGGCGATTCCTCTGCCCACGTATGAATTGAATAAAATGGTCTCGCCCATTTTTTTTGCAGTATATATGCTCATATCTAATATTTCACCTCAATTTTTTAATGTTATTTCATTGCAAATCTTTTCTACCGACAGAGGCAGGATTATCCATTCAGCCTGCTCCATCACACGTCTTTGAAGACTTTCAGGAGTATCCTTTTCCTGAACTTCAACGGCTTTTTGCATGATAATCTGTCCGCCGTCAGGTATTTCATTTACGAAATGTACCGTAGCTCCGGTTACCTTTACACCGTATTTTAAGACTGCTTCGTGAACGTGAAGTCCGTAAAATCCCTTTCCGCAAAACGACGGTATCAGAGACGGATGTATATTTATAATTCTATTTGAGTATCTATCAGTAAAATTCCTGCTTAAAATACTCATAAATCCTGCAAGCACTATCAAGTCGATATGATTTTCATCGAGGATTTCAGTAATCCTGTTTTCAAAAGCCTCCTGAGAACCAAGTTCTCTTTTCAGAACTACTTCCGCCTTAATATGGTTTTCTGAAGCTCTGGTCAGCGCATAAGCCTTATCATTGTTTGAAACTACCAGAGTTATTTCGCCGCTCCGAATAATACCGCTTTTTTGTGCGTCGATAAGAGCCTGCAAATTAGTTCCTCCCCCGGATACCAATACAGCTATTTTAGCTTTCTCTCTTAGCATATTATCACCTTATCGTCAGACTTGACGATTTCGCCGATTACGTAAGCATCCTCGCCGTTAGCCTTAAGGATTTTCAAAGCCTTGTCTGCATCTTTTTCAGCCACTACTATGCTCATTCCCACACCCATATTGAAGGTATTGAACATGTCGTGTTCACTGATGTTTCCAATTTGAGCTATGAGCTCAAAAATCGGCAGTACTTTTACATCTGAACGTTTAATTTTAGCGCCCAAACCGTCAGGAATACTTCTTGGTATATTTTCGTAGAAGCCTCCTCCTGTTATGTGGGAAATTCCCTTTACTTTAACTTCCTCAATGAGTGCAAGCACAGGTTTAACGTATATTTTAGTAGGTGTGAGAAGCGTTTCTCCTATGGATTTTCCGCCCAGCTTGTCCACCGGCTTAGTCATATCGCTGTTTTCCACATCGAAAACCTTACGCACAAGGGAAAATCCGTTAGAGTGTACTCCACTGGAAGGCAAAGCTATTACCACGTCGCCTTCCTGCATGGTTTTGTTATCTATAATTTTGGATTTATCAACTACGCCGGTACTGTAACCTGCAAGGTCATACTCGTTAGCAGGATAAAATCCCGGCATTTCAGCCGTTTCTCCGCCTATAAGGGCGGCTCCTGCCTGCACGCAGCCCTCTGCTACGCCTTTAACGATTTGCGCTATTTTTTCCGGCACGTTTTTTCCACACGCTATATAATCTAAGAAAAATAAAGGTTTAGCTCCTACGCAGATAATGTCGTTTACACACATTGCAACACAGTCGATACCCACCGTATCGTGTTTATCCAAGATGAAAGCCAATTTAAGCTTAGTTCCAACTCCGTCGGTTCCGCTTACCAGTACCGGGCGGCTCATTCCGGTAATATCAAGTTCAAATAAACCTCCGAAACCGCCTACATCTGAACATACGCCTCCGGTAATAGTTTTGGCGATGTGCTCTTTCATCAGTTCTACAGCCTTATATCCGGCTGTTATATCAACGCCTGCTGCTGCATAGCTATCCGATTTAGATTTTAAATTCATTATATCTATTCCTTTCCATTCCAACAATAGGTACAAAGCTTACATGGTTCAATGCCGATTGCTTCTATGATGCCTTCAAGTGACTGGAATTCCAGTGATGCAAAATTCATTTTTTCTGCAATAGCTTTACGCAGCGCTTGTCCTCGCTCCGTGTTAGTATCGCTGTATTCGTCGATATATTTAAAACCTTCTTCGCCTTCCAGTTCTGCGATGATCTTTCTTGCAAGCAGCTCCATCTCGCTCTTGCTGCTGGAAAAATTAAGGTATTTGCACCCGTACATGATAGGCGGACAGGCTGAACGCATGTGAACGGCTTTAGCCCCGTTGTCATAAAGAAAATCTACGGTTTCTTTTAGCTGAGTTCCGCGCACAATGGAATCGTCTACAAAAAGTAAATTTTTTCCTTCAATGAGTTCATGCACCGGAATCTGTTTCATCTTTGCAACCTTGTCTCTTTCTTTCTGGTTGGTCGGCATAAAGCTTCTCGGCCACGTAGGAGTATATTTAATGAAAGGTCTTGCAAAAGGTATGTCGCTTTCATTGGCATATCCTATGGCATGGGGAGTTCCGGAATCAGGCACTCCTCCTACATAATCAAGGTCCTCTGCGTTTCCTACCTTCATATCATGCCTTGCCATAATTTCTCCGTTGCGGTAACGCATAGCCTCCACATTTACGCCTTCGTAGTTTGATGTAGGGTAGCCGTAATATGACCATAGGAAAGCGCATATTTTCATTTCCTTTTCAGGTTCTGAAAGTTGGTCGATACCATCTGCTGTAATTTCAACTATTTCTCCCGGCCCTAGTTCTTTTTCATCATCATATCCCAGTTTCTTATATGCAAAGGATTCAAAAGATACGCAGTATCCATCTTCTCCCTTTCCTATGAGAACGGGAATTCTGCCCAGTCTGTCACGGGCAGCTATAATGCTTCCGTTATCTCTTAAAATTAAAATCGAAGCTGAGCCTACAATCTGCTTTTGTGCAAATTTGATTCCCTCTGTAAAATTACTCTTTTGATTTATAAGCGCTGCAACCAGTTCAGTTGAATTGACCTTTCCTCCCGTCATGGAGTCAAAATGTCCTCCGCTGTATGAAAGATAATGGTCTATCAGCTCGTTGGCGTTGTTTATAAGCCCTATGGTACAGATTGCATAAGTACCTAAACTAGAGCGTATAAGAAGCGGCTGAGGGTCGGAATCGCTTATACAGCCGATTGCCGATTTACCCCACATTTCGTTAAAAACGTTTTCAAATTTTGTCCGAAAAGGTGAGTTCTCTATATTGTGAATTTCCCTCTGCAAACCTCTGGTTTCATCGTAAGCGGCAAGTCCCCCGCGGCGAGTTCCCAGGTGTGAATGGTAATCCACACCAAAGAAAACATCCAGCATGCAGTCATTCTTAGAGGCTACACCAAAAAATCCACCCATTGTTTCCTCCTGTTTTGCTTTAAAGTATTTTAATTCTTCTTCTATGTATAAGATAGAATAATATTACGCAAAGAAAAGTTCGGAAAGTGTCATTGGGTCGATGTATTTGCCGTCTTTATAAACGCGCATGTTGCCCGAAGCGATTTCATCGATGAGCATAACTTTTCCCTCTGCATCATAGCCGAATTCAAATTTAATATCGTAAAGCACCAGTCCTTTTTCCTTAAGGTCATCTGCCACAATTTGAGTAATCTGCTGGGTCATAACCTTAATGTCTTCATACTGCTGGTCTGTCATAACGCCAAGTGCAATCAGTCCGTCTTTAGTTACCAACGGATCACCTTTTTCATCGTTCTTAAAAGTAGTTTCAACGTATGCAGGAAGGTCTGCTCCTTCTTCAATGTATTCGCTGTAGCGGCGCAAAAAACTTCCTACTGCCTTATGACGGCAGATAACTTCAAGCCCTTTGCCGAAAACTTTTGCGGGAAGAACTTCCATGGTAGTCTTTTCGAGGTCTGCGCTTACAAAGTGAGTTTTAATTCCTGCTGCGTTTACCTTTTCAAAGAAGTATATTGACATACGAAGATTAACATCTCCTACTCCATCAATAGTCAAACCTACTGAATTTTCGCCCGGATCAAAAACGCCGTCTTTTCCTGTACAGTCGTCTTTAAATTTTAAAAGGTAGTTACCGTTTTCAAGTTCATATACATCTTTAGTTTTTCCTGTGTAAACATGTTTCATTTCCATTTTTTAAGCTCCTTTTCATTTTTATGTTTTAACCGATTTAGTTTATTTATTGTATTTTTCCTCTATCTTCTTATTCTTTTTAAGCACGGTTTCCTGCGCTTCTGCTCTTTTAGCGTTCAGCGCTTCCGAAAGCGTATTATCTTCTATAGCCAACATCTGGATACAAAGTAAAGCGGCATTGGCTGCTCCGTCGATAGCGACAGTTGCTACAGGTATTCCTGAGGGCATCTGTACAGTGGACAGGAGGGCGTCAATGCCGTCTAAGTTAGATGATTTTACAGGTACGCCAACAACCGGCAGCGTAGTATTCGCTGCAAGAGCGCCGGCAAGGTGCGCAGCTTTTCCTGCAAAGGCTATTATTGCTCCAAAGCCCTTTTCTCTGGCATTTCTTGCAAACTCAGCCGCAGGTACAGGTGTTCTGTGTGCAGAGTACACATGTACTTCATAAGGCACTCCGTATTCTTCAAGAATTCCGATTGCTTTTTCCACTACGGGTAAATCGCTGTCGGAACCCATAATAAGTCCAATTTTTTTAATCATTTTTATCCTCCGATTGTTTTATTAATGCAGTCGGTTTTGCCGCTTGGATTTCCGAAAATATAAATTCTCAATATCAAACAAACATTAAGCCGGTAAGAGATATTTCCTATGAAATAAAAAAGGGCGCATTTATCCCTCTTTTAAGGAACAAATAACGCCCAGACGGTCGGCAATCTAAGCTTCTTGCTCCCTTGCGGTTCTCCGCATTTCCGTCAGTCACAAAAAGCTGTTCAATATGTGTTCATTATATCAATTTTTAATTTATCTTGTCAAGGTAAAACAGGTAGGTTCTCCGTGTTTTTCGCAGCTCATACATGCTCCTGTGCATCGTATGATTTTATCCTATTTTACTTTGTGTTCTGCGTCGCAATAAGCGCATCTGTACACCTTGTTTTCCTTGTCGACAAGTTTAAAAAGCTGTACGATTTCCTGTTCTACAGAAGTGATGCATCTTGGATTTTTGCACTTAACTACGTTCTTTAAAGTCTGAGGCAGTTCCATGTGAAGTTTTCTCTCTAGTCTGCCGTCTTTTACAATATTTACTGTAATGTTGCTGTCGATGTATCCCAATACATCGTAATCGAGATCGATGACTTGGTCGATTTTAATTATGTCCTTTTTACCGTACTTTTCGCTGGAAGCATTCTGAATGATTGCCACGCAGTTGTCAATTTTATCAAGTCCTAAAAGTTCATAAACCATCATGCTCTTTCCGGCTTTAATGTGGTCTAATACGATACCTGTTTTTACTCCATCTATATTCATCTATGTACCTCCTGATTATTATTTAACTTTTCGCCATAATAAGCTTTATGCTTTAAATCTTGTATTTAGTTTTTGCTTTGGATTTAGTTTTTGCTTTAGACTTAAGCTTCTCGTTTAATTCCTAAGAGGAAAAGAATTAAAGCCATTCTAATGTGCTTGCCGCAAAGGGCTTGGAAGAAATAACATGCTCTCGGGTCGTCGTCAACTTCTACGGAAATCTCGTTCACTCTAGGCAGAGGGTGCATTATTGTTAAATCAGTTTTTGCATTTTTTAATTTTTCCATATCTAAAATGTAGCTGTCTTTAAGCCTGATATAATCTTCCTCGTTGAAGAATCTTTCACGCTGCACTCTTGTCATATAGAGGATGTCAAGTTCAGGCATTGCCTCATCCAGATTTTCAACTTCCTTCCACTCTGCTCCTGCATTGTTCATCTTTTCCTTTATGTAATCAGGTACTGCCAGTTCCTGTGGAGAAATGAGTACAAACTTGATTCCTTCATATCTAAGCATGGCTTCTATAAGGGAATGTACTGTTCTTCCGAATTTAAGGTCTCCGCAAAGCCCCACCGTCATGTTGCTCAATCTGCCTTTTTTGCGTTTGATTGTAAGCAGGTCGGTAAGTGTCTGCGTAGGGTGAAAATGTCCGCCGTCTCCGCCGTTGATAATAGGAACTGTAGTCCTCTGTGCTGCTACTATAGGAGCGCCCTCTTTAGGGTGACGCATTGCGATTATATCCGCATAACAGCCTACTGTTTGAATTGTATCGCTTACGCTTTCGCCCTTGGCAGCGGAACTTGAATTTGCCGACGAAAATCCAAGCACACTTCCGCCCAGCTCAAGCATAGCAGCTTCAAAGCTGAGTCTGGTTCTTGTGCTTGGCTCGAAAAACAATGTGGCAAGTTTTTTATGTGCGCATATATCCTCGTATGCACTATGGTTGGCTACGATGTCGTCTGCCACTGCGATTAACTGATCGATTTCTTCGATTGTCAAGTCGGTAATGTTGATTAAGTTTCTGATTTCACTCATTTTTTGTCCTCCATCTCTTTATCTCTCATATCTATTGCTTATTATTTATCTTTTGTTATTTGTTATTTGTTGTTTATGTTTTTGTCCGTTTTATTTCATCCAGCTTTCGTCGGATGGGTCTTCCCTGAATTTTAAAATTCTTTCTTTATCTTCGGATTTTATATAGCCTGTTTCGGCAGCAACTTCTACCAAAGTATCAAGGTCGCATAAGCTGACGTTTTTCACGCCTGCCTCTTTCATGCGGTCAATCCCTTTCTTCATTCCATAAGTGAAAATGCTGGCGATTCCAAGCACCTGCGCTCCTGCCTCTCGCAAAACCTTTACTGTATCGATTGCCGAACCTCCGGTCGAAATCAGATCTTCGATAACCACAACTTTCTGACCGGGCATCAGCTTCCCTTCGATCTGGTTGGTTCTGCCGTGATCTTTGGCAGAACTTCTCACATAACCCATCGGCATATTCATAAGGTGTCCCACGATGGCGGCGTGAGCAATGCCTGCCGTGCTGGTACCCATCAAAACTTCACATTCAGGATAGTTTTCCTTTACAGTTTCTGCTAGTCCCTCTTCTACTTTAATTCTTACTTCGGGAGCCGTAAGCGTCAGTCTGTTATCGCAGTAAATCGGGCTTTTAATTCCGCTGGCCCATGTGAAGGGTTCTTCCGGTCTTAGGAAAACCGCTTCGATTGACAAAAGGCCTTTTGCAATTTCTTTCTTGAGTTCCATGATTTTTCTCCTTTATATGATCATCTCTTTTTTTCTTTTATTTCCGTTATATTTAATATTTCTGACTGCATATTTGTTTTCAAAACTATCCCACAAACTCATTCACACATCTTCTGTAAGCTGCCACAGGATCATCTGCTCCGGTAATGGGTCTGCCTACTACAATATAATCTGAACCCAGCTCTTTTGCACGCGATGGAGTAGTGACTCTCACCTGATCGCCCCTTTCATCGTCAGCAAAACGCACCCCGGGAGTAACCGTAAGAAAGCCCTTGCCGCATACATCGTGTACTGCTCCTGATTCCAGCGGCGAACATACAACGCCGTCAAGTCCGGCCCCTTGTGCGTTCTTAGCATAGTGCATTACCACCTTTTCTATCGGTTCGTTTATAAGCAGGTCCTTTTCCATCCTCTCCTGATCTGTGGAGGTGAGTTGTGTTACTGCAATCAAAAGAGGTCTTGTACCGTCAGGGTTTGTAATACCTTCAAGAGCTGCCTCCATCATTGCTACAGTACCCGCAGCGTGAAGATTGCACATATCCACATCAAGTCTTGATAAAACTGTCATTGCCTTTTTAACGGTATTGGGAATATCGTGAAGCTTCAGGTCAAGAAAAATTTTGTGTCCTCTTTTTTTAATCTCTCTTACTATTTCCGGACCTTCAGCATAATAAAGTTCCATGCCTATTTTGACATAAGGTTTTTCTTCTGTGAACTTATCAAGAAATCTCAGTGTTTCCTCCGCTGTATTAAAGTCACATGCAACTATAACATCTTTTCCCATCAGTGCGCTCCTCCTATAATTTCTTTTAACTCTTTTATTCCATACTTTTCCATTGCTCTTGGCAAATCCTCGATAATGTCCCTGCTTGCAAAAGGATTTATTAGGTTGGCCGCGCCTATTTCCACGGCGGTAGCTCCTGCCAGCATCATTTCAATTACTTCTTCCGCATTTGATACGCCGCCCATTCCTACAACCGGAATTTTTACCGCGTCGTAAACCTGATAAACCATGCGAAGCGCCACCGGCAAAATTGCATGACCGCTGAAACCTCCCATTTTATTGGCGATTACGGGTTTTCTGGTCTTAATATCTATTCTCATTCCAAGCAAAGTGTTAATCAGACTGATACCGTCTGCTCCTGCCGACTCGCATGCCATTGCGATTTCTCCAATATCAGTCACATTCGGCGAAAGTTTTATGAGGATAGGTTTTTCAGTTACTTTTCTTACGGCTGAAGTCACTTCCGACGCCGCCTTTGGCGATGTACCGAAAGCCATACCTCCTCCGTGTACATTGGGGCAGCTTATATTTATTTCAAACCAGCCTATATGCTTGCTTGCCTGCTCGTTGTTTTCCAGTCTTTCCACAGTCTGTACATAATCCTCAACGCTGAATCCGCTTACGTTTGCCATTACGGGTTTATGGAAAACTTTCGCCATTTTGGGTATCTCTTTTTCAATTACTTTATCCACTCCCGGATTTTGCAATCCTACAGCGTTTATCATGCCATCGGGACATTCTGCAATTCTCGGAGTAGGATTCCCAAAACGCGGTTTGAGTGTGGTTCCCTTAAATGAAAATGTTCCAAGGCAATTTATGTCATAAAGTTCTGCGAATTCATATCCGTATCCGAAAGTCCCCGAAGCCGGTATTACAGGGTTATCCATAGTGATTTTGCAAAGCTCAACTTGAGTGTTTATTTTTTGATTCTGTGCCGACTTACTCTCTGAATTTTGACTTTTCGCCGATTCGCTTTTTACAGTTGAATCTACCATATGATTTCCTCTCTTTCCAGAACGGGGCCGTCTTTGCAAATTCTCTTATTGCCGTACTTAGTCTTACATGAACATCCCATACATGCTCCAAAGCCGCAGCCCATTCTTTCTTCAAAGCTATACTGTCCAGAGGTTTTGCCGATTGCCTCAATTGCTTTAAACATTGCCATAGGACCGCAGGTGAAAAAATATGAGTAGTCCAAATTCTTCATCACATCCGTAACAAATCCCTTGTTTCCAACGCTTCCGTCAGCAGTGGCTATATAAACCTTTATCCCCAGTTCTTCAAATTCGGATTTATAGAAAACCTCATCTTTGCTATTAAAACCCAAAATTACCTGAATCTCCCGCTGTCTGCAATCCTTTTCTGTAAGAAGCGTTTTGGCAAGTCCATACATAGGAGGAACTCCTGCACCTCCGCCTATAAGCAGCGGTCTTTCACCTGCCTTGCTTACGTCATAGCCGTTTCCGAGTCCTGTAAGTATGTCAAGCTGCTGTCCGCAGGTCATTTCAGCCATGGCTTCAGTTCCCATTCCTACAATCTTGTAGATGATCGTCAATTCCTCGCCATTATAATCGCACACTGAAATGGGCCTTCTCAGGAAGAAGTCATGCAGCTTGATATTTACAAACTGTCCCGGAGCACTCATTCCTTCTGTGTCTCCCAAAAGAGCCATTTTCATGGTATTCTTAGCTATTACAATATTTTCTTTTATTTCAAAAATTCCCTGTTTCATTCACTTCTCCGTTTCAGAGTTTTATTAAATCTCTCTTGAATTTAAGGATTCAGTCTCCATACTTCTTTTCCACCTGCCACATTGAGCAGACACTTTCCGCAGACTTTCTCTCCGTCAAAAGGCGTCGCTCTGCCTTTAGTAGCAAATTTTTCAGGATCAATCGTATAGGTTTCTCCCAGTTCCCAGACTGCATAATCTCCGCTTTCCTCGGCAGCAGGCAGTCCAAAACGTTTTCTTGGATTTTCGCTCATAAATTTAATCAGATGTTCTATTGTGAAAACTCCCGTTTTAACCAGCTTTGTATATAGAATCGGGAAGGCTGTTTCAAGCCCTACTACTCCCATGGCGCTGTCTTTAAGTCCCTTTGATTTTTCTTCTCTGCTATGAGGTGCGTGGTCTGTTGCAATCATATCTATGGTTCCGTCAAGGAGCCCCTCTATGAGCGCCTTGCGGTCTTCTTCACTTCTGATTGGCGGATTCATTTTAAAACGCCCGTCTTCCTGCAAAATTTGGTCGTTGAGCACCAGATAGTGGGGAGCTGTCTCGCAGGTCACGTCAACTCCTCTTGCTTTTGCTCTGCGAATTACTTCTACGCTTTCTTTGGCGGACACGTGACACACGTGGTATGCGCAGCCTGTCTCCTGTGCAAGTTTCAGGTCTCTTTCAATAGGTTTCCATTCGCTTTCAGAAGAAATCCCTTTATGACCGTGAGTTTTTGCATATATTCCGTCATGAATATATCCTCCGGCTCTCAATTCCATATCTTCACAATGTGCAACTATTATTTTGCCTAGAGATTTTGCGCGAATCATGGCTTCTTTCATCAAAGATTCGTCGTTTAAACCGACTCCGTCATCGCTGAAGCCGATTACATAAGGAGCCATCCCTTCTAAATCGGCAAGTTCTTTTCCCTTTTCACCCACTGTAATCGAGCCGTAAGGGATTACTCTGATAACAGCGTCTTTTTCTATGATGTCCAACTGTAGTTTTAAGTTTTGATAATTATCAGGTACAGGATTTAGGTTAGGCATTGTGCATACCAATGAGTAGCCGCCTCGTGCCGCTGCCAAAGTTCCTGTCTTTATAGTCTCCTTATTAAAAAATCCCGGCTCTCGTAAATGAACGTGTACATCTACAAAAGAAGGGATAATGATAGTGTCTTTATTAAGTTGTGAAACAAGGGCTTCAATTTCCCTCATAGTCGTTTCTTTTAAGTTATCTGTTTTCAGATAAAGATTTTTCATTTTTGTTCTCTCCGATAAATAAAAAAACTTGCCTTATCGGCAAGCTTATGTTCATAAAACCTGCGGGCGCACTGCCAAATGTTCTCGAAACGTTTAAAATCGAGACTCCACGCATAATACTCCCCACTAAACCTTATATGACCATCTTGCCGATATCTCTGTATCGCCTTAAAGATTTATTCTATAGAGCATAATACCATAAGGTTAACTGGTGTGTCAATAATAGGTTTTGGATTTATAAAATTTTCTTTTCAGGTTCGCAAACATGCGTTATACCTACGTTAAATAAAATTTAAGTATCTGAGCAGTATATTTCCGTCCGGCTGAAATTATTGACAAACCACATTGTTAAATGTGATTTGTCAATTTTGATCTTTGAAACAGCTTGAGTTTCCAATATTTCGACATGCTTCGACCCACATTGTTGATAAAACACCGGATTTTATGTAATTTCGTCAATATGTAATTGTTTCTCCGTGTCTGCCATTGTCCGGTACTCAAAAAGGTTCACGGGCAATCTCACGAGTAAAATAGCTTAGAAGCCCTAATTATATTTCCAGAAATTTATCCAGTTCTGCTTCCACTTGAGGCATCTTTTTCACCTTAGGATTGTCAAAAATCTTTCCCCGAGTTACTACCATACTGATGTTTCGCAAAGCTTGCAAATCGTCGAGAGGGTTCTTAGCGGTTACCACAAAATCAGCATCTTTGCCTTCTTCAATTGAACCCGTCACATCGCCAAGTCCGGCAAGCTGAGCGTTTAACTTGGTTGCCGTATAAAGTGCAAAACCATTGGATACACCGCAATAATTATGAAAGTAATTAAGTTCACGCCACATATCATATTGCGTAATGTACGGACATCCCGTATCAGTTCCCAGACCCACCGGGATTCCGTTTGCAAGGCAAGTTTTAGCGCAATCAATTATTCCTTCAAATACAATCTCTCCGTTATACTGCTCCACCTCTGAAACATTGCTTACGGATCTGTCAAATCTGGCAAAAGGCAGCGCCGGTGAAAGTGTCGCAATATGACAAGCATTGTTTTCTTTAAAAAGTCTTATGATTTCTTCATCAGGTTTAGCTCCATGCTCGATGGTATCTACCCCGTTTTCCAGTGCGCAAAGTACACCTTCCGGACTCTCCACATGAGCAGCTACTTTAAGTCCGCGTTTGTGGGCTTCTCCGCAGGCTGCTTTTACGTACTCAGCAGGCATTTTTAATTCTCCCGGTTCGCCTTTGGCTTTAGCATCCAAAACTCCGCCTGTAATCATGAGCTTAATTATATCGGCGCCCTCTTCGGCGATTTTACTTACATACATTACGGCTTCCTCAGCGCTGTCAGCTACGTAAGCAAGCGAATGTGCCATATGCCCGCCCTCTACAGAAATTGCCATGTTTGAGGCTACAATTCTTGGTCCGTCGTATTTCCCTGCATTTATTCTGTCTCGTATAGTCGTGTCATAGTTTAAAACGCCGCCCATCGTGCGAATTGTGGTAACGCCGCTCATAAGTTGAGTTCTGGCATATCCGGCACACATTTTAATAGTAAGTTTTCTTAGTAACTCATTGCTTGTAAGAATCTTAACCAGTTTTACATTGTCCGACTGTTTTTTCTTGGGTTTGCCGTTGGCAGGCAAATGTACGTGCATGTTGATAAGTCCCGGCATTATATATTTTCCTGCTAAATCTACTATCTCATATCCCTTAATATCCGCATCTTTTGAAACAATTTTTTCAATCTTTTCCCCATTTGTCAAAATAATTTTTCCCGTCTGCGGCGTCATATTTTCCAAGCCATCAAGAATTATTCCGTTAATGTATGCGTATTTCACTTTTTACCTCCGGTTATACAAATTATGAATTATATTTTGCTTTACGCTCAAGGTGTTGGAATTTTTATCAGTTCTTCCTACATTATATGTTATTATAACATTTGAGATTTTCACTTACAAGCGTCTATAATTGTACACTTATCCACGTTTGTACAATTATCTATGTTGAGGCTGTTTTATATAATTTTCATCAATTTGACAATCCTTTTTTCGGATGGTATACTTTGGCGTATCAAAATAAAAAAACGGGAGAGCGCATTAAGATGCCGCCGAAGGTGCAAAACTCTCAGGCAAAAGGACCGTTTAGCTTTTGTAAATTCTTTTTGTCGGGGAGGTTTTTTTGTGTCTATAAATCTTTTGTTATTTTTCGAGTTAATAGGAACTGTCGCATTTGCCATATCCGGCGCCATGACAGGCGTGCAGAAAAGAATGGATATTCTTGGTGTGATTATTTTAGGACTTACTACTGCTGTGGGCGGCGGTGTTATACGAGATCTTATTTTAGGAATTACACCGCCTGATACGTTCAGAAACCCAATCTACGCTTCTTTTGCCGTCGTCACTGCCATAGTGGTGTTTTTACCTAGTGTTTACAAGTTTTTTATGAAAAAGCAGCATCTGTATGATATGCTTATGCTTTGGATGGATTCAATAGGGCTGGGTATTTTCACTGTTGTAGGTATTCAGGTAGCATACAGTGTTAACGGAGAGCATGGTATGTTTCTTATGATTTTCGTAGGGGTTGTTACCGGAGTAGGCGGCGGAGTGCTAAGAGATATTATGGCAGGCGACAAGCCATATATTTTCATAAAACATTTTTATGCCAGCGCCTCTCTCATAGGCGCATTTGTATGTACTATTATGTGGGAAAGTTTAGGCGAAGCTTATGCTATGGTTATAGGGACTTTAGTGGTTGTAACGCTTCGCTTGTGTGCCGCACATTTCAGATGGAGCCTGCCTAAGCCTGATTTCCATTGAAGATACGAGAAAATTGTTGTATGTATGCAATTTGTATTTTATTAGGAGCTATTGGTACGCTTGATACTTTGGAGGAGCAGCTAAACATACCGTTTGAGTATAGTTTTAGTGTAGTGATTTTGATTTTCTTAGTACTGGGAATAATATGGGGAATTATTGAATTGCATCAAAACAAACGTTTTTGAATTAAATAAGAGGATTATTATAGAAACGTAGTCCAAGAAAAAAACCAACGGCTGAAACCGTTGGTTTTTCTTTACCTTTTTGGTGTCCCGCAGGGGAATCGAACCCCCAACCTCCTCATTCGGAGTGAGTCACTCTATCCGTTGAGCTAACGGGACACGTTTTTTAATTTCGACAGCGAATGTACGTAAGAGGGCTTGATAATATTAAAATATTTAAAAATATTTAAACTCTTCACACGTTAGTCCATATCAATGTCTGTAAAGCCTTTGCCATATCCCCATACTGTATTCACCTGCAAAACAGAAACAAACGCTTTTGGGTCCACTTCAGCTAAATGTCTTTTGATAAGCATGCTTTCTCTTGGAGAACAGAGCACTACCAGTTGTTTTCTATGGGAGCCCGTATACTCTCCTACCATGTCGTAGCTGGAAACGCCTCGTGAAATATCCTCCATTATATATTGGGCGACGGCTTCGCTCTTTGACGTGATAATCTGCAATTGTACAATCTTCGTTTCAAAACCGTACATTATAAAATCTACCATTTTAGCGGCTATGAACTGAGTAATAAGCGCATAAAGCGCAATGTTTCTGCCATAGATGAAAGCTGCAACCACTATGATTATACAGTCAAGACAAAGTAATATTTTGCTTATGTCAACCTGCGGTAGCCATTTTTTCTTTATAATCTTAGCAATTGATTCAGTGCCGCAGAAACAATAGCCGCGCCAAAATACTATACCGTTGCATGCTCCGCTGAAAATGCCGCAAAAAACTGCGGCAAGTATCAAATCTTTCTCTTCAAGCAAGCTGAATTCAAAAAACTCGAATATAAACAGAATTGTGGGATACAGCAATGTTACTATAAGTATTTTCTTTGCCTCTTTGAAGCTTAAAGCAAATATCACTACTACCCAGATTACAATAGCCAGAGCATAATACATTACGGAAAAGCCCATGGGAATAAAGCTTTGAAGAATTCTGACTATACCTGTTAAACCTCCGCATGTTAGACCATTGGGAATCATCACCGCAGTTGTCGTAAAAGCACCGATTATACAGGCAAGTACTAAAAATGTCATGTCAATAATTGTATTTTTTACTTTTTTAGCGTTTGTTTCATTCACAAATTTTTCCTCCGTCAATTTGCACAAAACTAATGTTGCCAAGTACGTCGACAATCTTAACCATTATTGTTCGTAAGTCAAATCCTGTAATGTCCATCTCCTTCTCAAACTCACAGCAAAGACCGCTTTTCTCTCTGTAAAAAATCTTATCCGGTCTGAATGTCTTACCATCGAAATCAACATCTACACTCCAGTAGTCCACCAACGCCAAAGAATTAGCGTCTACTGTCTTTTCGACAGCCTGCCTTGACTTGCCTTCCTTAAGAGTTTGAGCTGCCGACTCTTTAAGTTTATATTCTTTAAGCTCAATTGTAAAGTTAATTTTTTCTTTAAACAGAGAAGTCCATGTGAAAGCGTCAATCAGAACCTCGCCCTTTGATTGCAGACTATGTATATCGGTATCCGCAGGAGGCAAAGATAGCATTTTCATCTCACCGGCTTCATACATAACTTTCATCGATTGTCCGGCTTTGTCAAGACGTTTGAGGCTCGCAGCGATGGCAAGCGCACCGTTATCACAGCAAATCCAACGTCTGTTTAGCTTTCCCGCTGCGGCTCCGAGAGTTCCGCTGCCGCAAAAGAAATCAGCGCAAATATCCCCTTCCCGGCTTCCGGCCTTTATAATTCTCTCCATAAGAGCTTCAGGCTTTTGAGTTGCATAGCCCGTTCTTTCCGCAGATGTTCTGCCTACCATGTCTATATTCCAGACGTCTTTCATGTTGACCATAGTATACCAACCCACATCATCGCAGAACTCCTTTACACCCTTAAATCTATATGGTCTGAGGCCGCGATTATATGACTTTTCTTTAGGCAGATTTAGATAATATTTATCGGTCTTGCCATAAACCAAAATGGTGTCGTGTTTTCTCGCAAAGTGCTTTTTGCTGCTGCCTCCGGACTTATATGTCCATATGATTTCATTGATAAAATTTTTCTCTCCGAAAACCTCATCCATCAATATCTTCACATAATGTACGCCGTGCCAGTCGAGATGAACCCATACGGTTCCCTCCTTTGACAGCAAGTCTCTAATTAAATAAAGGCGCACGCAAAGCATCTTAAGATATTCTGCCATTCCCTGCTTCCACACATCTTCATAAGCAGTATGCTTTACAGCAGTTTCACCATTTTCGCTTTGCAGCTTAATTACTGCATCGTAATTAGCTTTACTGAAAAAAGGTGGATCAATGTAAATTTGCTGGATTTTTCCTTCAAGACAATCCTCTGTTTGGGGACTAAGCAAGTACTTCATAAACTCAGCATTATCGCCCTGCGCCAAAACATTGTCTGACTGTCCCAATTCTTCACAGACAGCAAAAGAGCCGCTCTTCATATTTTCATATTCTGTTTTTGCCTGACATATAATTTCAGGCAGTTTACAGATAAGGCCCATTGCCGGCTGCTCCTTTCTTGAATTTGAAATATTTAAGTGCAAAATCCAAAAAATTTATTTCAACATTAAACAGTATACCAAAGTTCGTTTTCACGATTAGCATTGGTTTTTGCAATTTCAGGTGTTCTTTTTACTTTTTGCGTAGTAGTCTTTATCATCTCTTTATCGTCTAGAATAAAGTGATTTATATGTTTATATTTAGGCATTTTATCGTTGATATCGTTTAAATCTTTTTTCACCTGCTCCGCAAGTTGTTCCACAGTTATGTTTTCCTGTTTCATATATTCGTCTTTATAGACTATCTTCACCCAGGGCACCAATTCATTGTGTTTTTCTCTGGCAAATACCATATTATCAGCCACATATGGCAGTCCGCCTACCATGGCTTCAATTTCTTCCGGGAAAATATTCTTGCCGTTTTTCATTACAATAACGCTCTTTTTTCTTCCCATAATCCATATATTGCCTTTATCATCTATACGTCCAAGATCGCCTGTATGAAACCATCCGTCAACAATAACTTCAGCGGTTTCTTCCGGCTGGTCTAAATATCCTGCCATTACGTTCGGGCCTAAAGCCACAATCTCTCCAATGCCGTTTTCGTCAGCGTCTTCAATTCTGATCTTAACGCTTGGCATCGGTTTGCCCACAGAACCCGGACATATGTCGGCAGGTCTTTCGGCACACAGAACTGGTGATGTTTCAGTCAAGCCGTAACCCTGAATAGTGGCAATACCAAAATTGTTAAGTCCTTTTCCTGCTTCAGGAATCAGCGGAGCTGCCCCGCATATGATCAGTCTCAGCTTACCTCCCAAATTATCAATAACCTGCTTGAAAATTTTTCGTCTGGCATCTATACCAACTTTTCCTAAAGCTGCCGCCAGCTTATTGCCGAAAGCAATCTTTCCTTCCTGCCCGGTCTTTTTTACCTGCTGCATAATCTTCTTATACATATTTTCAACAAGTAGCGGCACTCCTACGAATACGGTAACACCATACTCCGCCAAATTCTTGGTTATATATTTCAAACCGTCGCAGAAAACGCTGCACGCACCGCATGCCATAAAAACCAGCACGCCTACAAGTCCAAAACTGTGATGCAGAGGCAAAAATGCCATATTAACATCGTCGGGATAAAAATCTTCAAACTCGTGCATGTCTCTGATGTTGCTCATAATATTATTATGAGTCAATACTACAGCTTTAGAAGTACTTGTGGTTCCTGATGTAAACAGGATTACAGCCGCTTGATCTTCAGAAATCACTTTATTTTCATACTCTGTTTTTCCCTCTTTAATCTTCTCGGCGCCGGATACCTTCATCTGCTCGATTACGTTAGACTCTCCGGTCATTTTAAATAGAGTCACATGATGCTCTTTAACGTTGCCTTCTCCCTTATCGGATTCCTCTGCGTCGCTTAATATTTCCATAGCCTTGTATACCACTTCCTTATGCTTTTCATCATAGAAAAGCGCTGTAATTCCACTTCTTGTGATACACATTGCCAATTCCTCAGAAGTAAAACCTTTATCGAAAGGCACAGCTACTCCTCCTCCACACACCACTGCTAAAAAGACATTGAACCATGGATAATTGTTTTCACCTATGATTCCTACCCTTTTATCTTCCAGCCCCAAGTCAAAAAGTTCTGTACCTAAATTCTGAACTTCCTCTACCAATTTAGTAAACGATATCGGTTTAATTTCGCCTCTTGCTTTTATCTTAAATGCGTTGTTTTCAGGAAATTTTTCTGTAACTAGTTTAAGCATTTCCTTTAAATTTCTGCCCGGGTTTTCGTATTTAATTTTGTTTTTCATAAATATTCTCCTGCAAAATTACATTTTAATTATACCCCTAATTTGCTGGTTATTGAAACCACCTTATTTAGTATTATATAATAGGTATGATAATAAGTCAACTCTACCAGCTTTTTTTAGTGCTTTGATGACAGTATTTCGATTTTCTTTTTTATTGTAATGAATTAACGCTCTCTGCATTTTTTTATCTTCCATATCCTTCGCCACATAAACAGGTTTCATGGTAAACGGATCGAGTTCTGTATAATACATACATGTGGCAAGAGTCCCCGGCGTAGGGTAAAAATCTTGTACTTGATCAGGTATAAACCCGTATTTTTTCAGGAAAACAGCAAGTTCCACAGCATCGTTCAGAGTACTGCCAGGATGGCTTGATATTAAATAGGGAATAAGATATTGCTTTAAGCCAAGTCTGCGGTTTGTTTCCTTATATTTTTTATCGAAATCCAAGAAAACCTTTTTATCCGGCTTTCTCATATAATAAAGCACATTTGACGAAATATGCTCAGGCGCAACCTTTAAAGTGCCGCTAATGTGATATTTACAAAGTTCCTCAATGAAACGATCGCAATTTTTGTCAGCCATAAGGTAATCGTATCTGATACCTGAACGTATAAAAACCTTTTTTACCTTATCTATATTTCTTACAGTACGAAGAAGATCAAGATAATCGCTGTGATCCACAATCATATTTTTACAGACTCCCGGATAAAGGCAATCCTTATTAGTACAGACGCCGCTTTTCAGTTGTTTTTTGCATGCAGGTTCTCTAAAGTTTGCAGTAGGTCCTCCCACATCGTGGATGTATCCTTTAAAATCTTCTTTTGCCGTAAGTTTTTTTACTTCTTCCACAATCGACTCTTTGCTGCGGCTGCGTACCTGCCTTCCCTGATGATAGGTAAGCGCGCAGAAACTGCAGCCTCCGAAACAGCCTCTCGAACTGATCACGCTGAATTTGATCTCTTTAAATGCAGGCACGCCGCCTATTTCATCGTAAATGGGGTGCTGTTCATTTTCAAAAGGCAACTCATATATATCATCCAGTTCCTCTCGTTCTAAAGGAGGCTGAGGTGGATTCTGAACCACATACACTGTTTCAGTGTATTTCTCAATTAAAGTTTTTGCAGATATATAGTCATTATTCCTATATTGAATAGAAAAACTTTTTGCATATTCTCTTTTATCTTCACAAATTTTTTTAAAGTCAGGCAGGAAAAGCGTTTCGTTGTCTTGCTCCAATGAGGAAATATCTTTAGCCTTATAACATATTCCTTTTATCCACGTTATATCCGTAACTTTTATTCCCGATTCAAGAGCTTCAGCTATTTCTACTATGGCTCGTTCACCCATGCCGTAAATCAAAAGATCCGCCTTGGAATCCAATAAAATAGAACGGCGAACTTTATCGCTCCAATAGTCGTAATGTCCAAGACGCCTTAGACTTGCTTCAAGTCCTCCTATAATCACAGGAACATCCTTATAT
>CAZYWO010000019.1:0-27330 GCA_964651095.1 uncultured Oscillospiraceae bacterium
ATCATTAGTTTTATCATCTTCTTCGATTCCATCGCTATTCTTAAGTTTATCGGAGTTCTCATGCATATCATTCCAATAGGAGTGAGTGAACTGGCTTTTATAACCTACGATATCTATTTCTTCTGTATCTTCTATTTTCATTTTACCAAGATATAGAGAATTAAATCTGTGCATCATATCACGTTTAGTGTGTATGGGAAAAATGTTAAGGCCCATGGCAGATGTGCCGTCTACATCTTTGATTTCTCCTCCAAAAACTTCAAGAGCATTCCCCGTCACGAAAAAATATACACCTTCATCTATCATCTGCATAATCTTCTCTTTATATGGCAAAAGTTTTTCCACTGCCATTAACTGGCCTTTCTCTGTAAGGGTTCCCATATAAATTAAATCAGGTGTCTTGTCCATAAATAACGGTTCTCCCACCAGATTTGTCTCAACCACTTCAATTTCAGGGCAAGATTTCTTTAAATAACTTATATTTTCCAAGTCTCCGTAAAGGTTGGCAATTTCAGGGAAAAGCACTTCAATTCTTATTTTCTCTTTCATTGTATGCCTCCTTCGTTAGGAATGTCTTTCCGGTTTTCTTTCATTATATGTCTAACGCTTTCCGCCACCCTGTTGCCTAGTGAAATAGAGTCGGTACCGTAAAGTACGAACACATTATCGTTTTCAAACAACTTTAATTTCTTAGGCGCGTCTATTTCCTTTTCCGCATAGGAAAGTTTTTCTTCGGGTACTCCTGCAAGCAGCAGCCTTAGCTTGTGATCAAGCCTTCTTGGACCGCATAGGATTATATTTTTAATGCAGTCCTGATTGAGAAATTCAAAGTCGCAGTCATATAGCCAGCAAGTATTTTCCGACCAGTGCTTCATATCTCCTTGGCAGCTATTCATTAAAATAATTTCCTTGTCGCCTGAAAGCGTTGAAATATAGTCAAAAACTCTTGAAGTAGCAAAAGCATTTTTTTCCTTGGCGAGAAGTTTTATTAAAGTTTTATCTCCGATGTGTTCTTCATCAAACCTTGTGCCTACGATATTAAATTTCCCGAAAAATCCTTCAATTTTTTCATGGGAATAACCCATTTCACGAAGCAGCGCCACTGCTGATACCACGTTGTATATATTAAAAACACTCTCGTTCAGCAGTTTATAATGACCCACGCCATCTTTATCCTTCACGTCAATAGTCATATCCCTTGTATTTACATTGACGCCGGTATAATCGTATTCGGGCGCTTTAAAACCACACTCAGGACAAAATGCTTTGCCGATGTGATTATACCTTAAATATTCATATTCCAGCTTGTTATGACATCTGGGGCAAATCTGAAAATCGTTGATTAGGTTAACACATTCCTTAATATCTCCTTCCATTCTCTCAATTCCAAAATATACTCGGCTGTTTTCAGGAGCTACAGCCGATGAAATTAAACAGTCTGCATTAAGTACCAATCTAGTAGTATGTGGAATATACCTAGTTAAAATATCGGCAATATATTCAGGATGTCCGTTTCTCATAATGGAGTCTCTGGACAAATTGGTAATAAGCATATAATCCGGCTTCATATAAGGATAAACCCTGAGCGCCGACCGCTCATCGACTTCAAAAAGTCCGATCTTATACTTACACTTTCCAAAAACAGTGGAGCCATAAATAAGGCTGGATGCAATTCCTGAATTGATGTTTGAACCCATCTTATTGTTAAGTACCTTGTTGCCGTCCATAGTAAGCATGTCCAGCAGCATATTGCTGACTGTGGTTTTTCCGTTAGTTCCTGTGATCGCTATAATTTTTTCAGGTTTTGACGCATATTTTAAAAATGCCGGACAAATCCTGAGAGCCAGCACTCCCGGAAAGTTTGTACCATTATGTTTAGTAATCTTTAAAGCCACAATGGAAAGTTTCGCCGCCCAAAGAGCTATGAAATATCTTAATTTACCCATCGGTTAATGAACCCCTCATTCTGTATTTTTCTCTTAGTATTTCGTTAGTACTTAAATTCTGGCGCAACTTCCTTAATCTTAGGTAAAATTCCAATGCCTCCCGGCGTCTGTCCGGGGAGCTGCCAGAAATCGTGAGCACAATAGTTATTGCCTTCTATAATAACCGGCCCATTAGGTGTAATCGCCACGTCCCAGCCTACATATCTCATCTGAGGAACTACTTTAGCGGCACGTTTTGCCATTTCCACCGCCTCTTTAACATAAGGCACTTTATATCCCAAAAGCTGAACGTGAGTGTTTGGATGTTCGGTATAGTGCATTCCGGCAGTAGTATCTCCTGAATGTGCAGGGAACAGAAACTCTCCGGTTTCCATATCCACAGGACCGTGCAGCCCATAGTTGTCCACTACTCTTCCGTCTTTACCCATCTTAAATACAGCGAAAAGACAGTGAGGCTCCCCTTGAGAGTCCAGCAAAGTTATAATTCTGATTGTATTTACCGAATGAGGATAAAGCTTGGCAACGTCAGGGTGATTTTCGATAACATCTTCAATGGTTGCAAATCCCTTTTCCTTCACATAATCGAGGAACTCTTGACTGTTTTCAAACTTGTCGGTTTCAAGAAGCTCACAACCTATTCCGCAGCTTAAATCCTTCATTTTAGCAAAGATTTTTTTCCTGCTGTCAAAAAAAGCTCTTATCTCCTCATCTGTGGCAGTTTCAAGGTCAACGCACTCTCTGCCGATAAAGTCCTTAAATACATGGTTAAACTCGTTCTTATTATTAAAAATATGAGCATAACTATGATCGTTCATAAACATCATCAACTTTTTGCTTCTAAAACGGGTTAAATAAGTATCTCTCTGCTTATGATTTAAATTCCAGAACTCGAAAGTAACGTAATCGTTATATCCTGCTCCATATCTGACCATTGAATTGAGAATATCACAAAAAAGGAAAGCTTTATTCTTTCCCGATCTCTTATGTGCATTATCCAGAACCTTTAAAAACTTTTCAAAACTGGCTCCTTTAAAAACTCTCATATAATATTGCAATTTATTTTCCATTTAAGTACATCCTCCGTTTTACAATATATCGGATAAAAGTCTTGAAAACGCCTCTTTTATTATTACAATTAACCCACGTTTATTATAATCTTTTAACGTAAGTTCATGGCCCTTTTCCATATCGTCTTCAAAGACACTTTTCATTTTTTCCGAAAAACTCTTATCATATATAAAAGCGTTCGTTTCAAAATTCAGCTTAAAACTTCTGTTATCGAAATTTGCCGACCCTACTGTACAAACTTCTCCATCCACTACCAACGTCTTGGCGTGAAGGAAACCATTATCATAGATAAATGCCCTGCCGCCTGACCTGAGCAGTTCTCCCACATAAGAATAAGTAGCCCAATACACGAAAACATGGTCAGGCATTTTAGGAATCATTACACGTACATCTATTCCGGACTGCGCCGCCATTTTAAGTGATTCAAATATGCTTCCGTCAGGAACAAAATACGGCGTCTGAACATATACGCTTTTTTCCGCGAAAGTTATCATTCTCATCATGGCTCTTTTTATCTCCTGAGCATGAGATTCCGGCCCGCATGAGACAATCTGAACACCTATATCGCCTTCGCCTGATGTAGCTAAACTGGTAGGAATAGCGTCTAACTGCTCTTTAGTAGTAAATCTCCAATCAAGAATAAATCTGGCGTTAAGGTCGGCGGCTGCATCGCCTTTAATGCGAATATGCGTATCGCGCCAATAACCGAATTTCTTTTTTTCACCGATATATTCCTTGGCTACGTTATATCCGCCGGTATAACCGATCTTGCCGTCTATTACAACAATTTTTCGGTGGTTTCTGTAGTTAAATCTTATCCCAAATATTTTAAATTTAGGTTTAAAGAAATACCCCACCTTACCGCCCGCATCAAGATAATCTTTCAGAACACGATTGCTTATAAACCTACTGCCGAGAGTGTCCATCAGAAGCCTTACTTCCAGACCTTCTCCGGCTTTTTCGGTTAGCAAATTTATCAGCTCAAGCCCTACGTGGTCCCGTTTAATTATATAATACTCTATATTAATACTGCATCTGGCAGCTTTTATATCTGACAAAAGTTTTTTGATAAGCAAACTGCCGTCGGTAATTAGTTCTACATCATTGTTTTCCGTATAATAGGCATGACCATATACCTGATTAAGTTTTATCAGGTGTCTCCAGTTGCGAACGGTACTGCTGCCAAAAGGATAAGCGTCGTCTTCCATGTCCTCCATCTGCTTTTTCAAAGCATTGCTCATAGCATATTCTTCCATGGCATTTAGCTTGTTTATCTTGCTTCTGGATAAATTCTGATTAAAAATAAAATAAAAAACGAATCCCAAAATAGGGATAAACGCCAGAACCATTATCCATGCAAGCGTGGCAGAAGGTGTTTTTCTCTCTGTAAATATAACGGTGAGGATAAGCAAAATGTTTATCACATATAACGCTATAAACGTTCCCATCGAATCAAATACATTAAAGATTGTCAGCATATATACCCCCTATCATGGTATATAATATCATACTTTTCTCTTTATAGCCATAAAAATTCCAAGTATACATAATATTGTAAAGACCATAAATACGGTGTGAATAGTTTTGAGCAAAAGCTCCGGCGAACTTTCTGACAAACTGCTACCTCCCATGTAAATTCCTATAATGGCTGTGACTATTGCCATGCTGGATGTATGACCTATAGAACGCATAGTTGCTAAGATCGACGACGCCACGCCGTAATCCTTTTTATCCACACATGACATTACAGCATTTGAATTTGGAGACCCAAACATTGCAAATCCCAATCCTGAAATAACCAGTATAACGATTATTCTTATTAGAGAAGAATCCGCAGGTAAAAATGTTAAAAATCCCAGCGCTCCGGCACATAGTCCCATCCCTATTGATGATATTAAATTGGGAGTAAGCTTGTCCGAAAGTCTTCCAAATACAGGTGAAAGAACTGCCATTACTACCGTATTGGTAATCAAGACAAAACCTGCCGACTGGGAGGTGAAGCCCTGTATCATCTGAAGATAAATAGAAAGCATATAGCTGGCAGCATAATTAGCGCCGTAATTTATAAGAGCTGCCAAGTTCGATAAGGTATATGAAATGTTATTTTTAAATATCTCCACCTTGATTACAGGATTTTTTGCATTTAGTTCCGTTCTGACAAAAAGTATTGCCAGCACAACTCCTGCCGCTAGAATATACGGCGCAAAAGAGTTAGTTTTAAATGCAGATAAACCATACATGGAAAATACAATTGATGTTACAAAAAGAATATTTCCTAAGACATCGAAATCTGCCTTGCCTTGCCCACTTATATCTTTGCTCAGGTTATTGCCCCTTTCCTCTTTAGGCAGTTTAAAAAATGCTCTGTAAAACGCAAAAGCTGAAATGCAAGCTGTAGTCAGGAATATTGATTTCCATCCCAGATTGTAATTGAGAACTCCTCCCAAAACAGGCCCTACTGACAGTCCCACATAGTTTGCGCAAGTAGCGTATCCTAAAACCTTTCCGCGCTCTTTATCGTCAAAAGCCCCTACCAGCATGGCTATATTAGTGCTGAAAATCATCGATGCTCCCACACCCTGAACAAACCTAAACACAAGAAGCACCCACATTTCCCAAGAAATAATTGCCGCCGCAGAAGAAACAGTAAAAATCAATATACCAATCCATAGTATAGTTCTTCTTTCCACCCTGTCAGAAGCTCTCCCAAAAGGAACTGCAAGTGCTGCACATGTTAACATATAAACGGTAACCACCCAGCCAACGGTCTGTGCGCTTACTCCAAAATTCTCTTCCAAGGCAGGAATCGATAAGTTCAGCGCACTTCCCATAAACGTGGTTATAAAAGACGTAATTACCACAACATATATTGTGTTCTTTTGCTTCGTCGTATAGCCGGACATTATTTTGTTTTTTCTATTGTTTTCCCTAATCTTTTCCATAGGGATATTGTACACTTCTTTTTAAAGGATTATACAGATAAAATAGTCCTTGCCTTCGTCGCTTATTCTTTGAAGTGAACGCTGTACTTTACCTCTCAAAGCCTCAGGCACATTACTTACCTTGCTTTCCATCTGCTCTGTAACCATCTCTTTCAGTGTCTTGCCAAAAAGGTTTGTTTCCCATATATCGGCTTCCTCATTGGCAAATTGCTCTGTCAGAAGATTTGCTAAATCTACCGACTGACTTTCGGTTCCTACTACAGGAGAAACTTCTGTAGTTATATTAGTCTTTATTATGTGGAGGCATGGAGCTTTTGCCTTCATCCTCACACCGTATTTGCTGCCTTGTTTAAACACTTCCGGTTTTTCAAGCACCATTTCGGAAAGTTTAGGTGCAACGATTCCATAATCGCCTATTTCTACCTGTCGGAGCGCACCCTTAATACTGTCGTAAGCAATTTTTGCCTGTGAATATTCCCTAAGAAGCATGAATAACTGACTGTCGCTTTCAACCGGCGCACCCATAAGTTCCTCGATAACCTTATAATATAACCCTTCTTCCAATCTTGGTTCTACAGAAACTATACCTCGTGCCATATCGGCTTTGCAAATCTTAATATCCTTTATTATTCTGCCGTCAGCTATGGAGTGGCAGCTTCCCACCGCATCGCCTATAGTATCGAAACTATCCATCCACGAGCGCACACTTTCAATAATAGTCTCCTTAATCCAATGGTTGTTCGGCAGCGCATCCAAATAGCCCGGGAGTATAAAGTTGATTTGACATGCAGGAAATTGGTTTATTAAATGTCTGAAAAGATTATCAAAATCTTCCTCACTCATGCGCTGGCAGTTGGAAAGAATTACAGGTACTTTATACTTTTCTTCCAGTTCTCTGGCCATCTCTCTGCTGCGCTGGCTCTGAGGCGTAGCCGAATTTAATACCATGACAAATGGTTTTTGCAACTCTTTTAGTTGGGCTACAGTCTTTTCTTCCGCCTCTATGTAATTTTTGCGAGGAATTTCACCGAAAGAACCGTCGGTAGTAACCACTACGCCTACTACGGAGTGTTCATTTATAACTTTTTCCGTACCGATTTCCGCCGCTTGACTGAAAGGAATTTTTTCTCCGAACCATGGTGTCGAAACCATTCTTTCCTTTCCTTCTTCTTTATCCCCCAAAACTCCCGGCACTAGATATCCGACGCAGTCCACCAGTCTCACGTTTAAATTAGTTCCGCCCTTGGTCGATACCAATACAGAATCAGGTGGAATAAATTTAGGTTCCGTAGTCGTAATGGTTTTTCCTTCACCGCTCTGAGGCAGTTCGTCCATTACTCTGGTTTTCTCATACTGATTTGTCATATTCGGAAAAACCATTATATCCATGAACCTTTTTATAAATGTGGATTTGCCGGTTCTTACTGGTCCCACAACCCCAACGTATATATCGCCGCCGGCACGTTTGCCTATATCCTCATATATTGATGTATTTAACATAAAAACCCCTCCGTAAAAGCCTGCTTTTTACAAAAATATATGAGGCACCGAAGGGGTATATTACTTTTTGTATTATACTTTTTGTATTGTATTTTAACTTATACTGTTTTTTTATCCAATAAGTTAAGCTTATTGAGGTATTGCTCCTTTCTTCTGGCGATTTCCGCATCGTAATCGGCTTCTCCGCCTTTATGCAGCTCTTTCAGATAGCCGTGATAGTTACCGATAATACTGCTGTCATGGTATCCCATAATTAAAAGGGCAATATTGGAGCACTGATCCGCAACCCTTTCCAGATTGGTGATAAGGTCGATAAATGCCATACCATTAGTGGTCGTACACTGACCCTTTTTAAGTCTGCCCACATGTCTGTCTTTCAGCTTAACTACCATATCATCGATAACTTCTTCAAGAGGTTCTATGCTTCTTGCCATATCGCTGTCCAAAGTTCTGAAAGATTCCACCGTAATATCCATAATTTCAAGTATAGCTTCTTCTATAACGTGGAGTTCATCAATAGCAACTTGTGAAAATTCCATTTTCTCAGCATTGATTCTTTGAGCAACTTCCATAATGTTCACTGCGTGGTCTCCTACTCTTTCAAAGTTTGTACTTGTCTGCATCAGAATGTTTATATACTGACTGTCAGAATCGGTCTCTACATAGCCTGAAAGATTTACAAGATAACTATCCATAGTATCGGTAAACATATCCAGGTTGTCTTCATTATCATTTATGACGTTAACTCTGTTTTCATCATACTTTTCAACCAGTTTGCAGCTTCTTTTTAAATTTTTAAGAGCTACTTCACCCATATGAGTAATAGCTTTGCCTGACTCATCCAGCGCCATAGCAGGCACTTGAAACAGCTTTTCATCAGGGGCGACTAAATCTGCTCTGTCTTCTTCATCCATCGGTTCAGGTTTAATTATCTTAAGTGAAATATTCACCAAAATACCTGAGAACGGCACTAAAACCACTGCTGTCAGAAGATTGAAAACGGTCTGGAAATTAGCAATATCTCCGCTGTTTGCAACACTGTCCCACAGATTAGGGAATCCTCCCATCGCCTTTATTATCGACATGACAATCATAAAAAGGATTGTACCTATAACGTTAAAGATGATGTGAACCATTCCTGTTCTCTTTGCATCTTTCGATGAGCCAATAGAACAAACCATAGCGGTAGTCACACATGTGCCGAGATTTATACCCATTATTAAAGGATATATTAAATTAAACGACATAGCGCCTGTTACAGAAATCGCCTGAACCATACCCACCGTAGCTGATGAACTTTGAACAATTACGGTAATTACAAGTCCTGCTAAAATGGCTAAGAGCGGCTGATTGCTGAAACGCTGCATCATATTCAGGAAAGATTCCGACTCCGCCAGCGGTTCCACAGCGGCCGTCATATTCAAAAGCCCCGAAAAAAGCACTCCAAAGCCCAGACAAATTTCGCCGGGCGTCTTTAACTTTGAATTTTTTACGAACATTATAAGTATAATTCCCGCTATTAAAGCGATAGGCGCTAAAGTTTCAGGTTTAAAAATTTCAAGAATTACACTGCCTGTAGAGTCAATATCCATAAGCCTTATAATCTGTGCTGTAACTGTGGTTCCGATATTGGCTCCCATTACTATGCTTACAGCCTGCTTTAAATCCAAAATGCCTGCGCTGATTAAACCTACAGTAAGCACTATTGTTGCCGTAGAGCTTTGAATTACTGCTGTTACAAGCATACCTGTAATTACGCCCATCACCACATTTTGAGTGGCTTTTCCAAGAACTTTTTTAAGCGCAGAACCTGACAGATTTTTAAGACCATCACCCATGATTTCCATTCCGTAAAGGAACATGGCTAATCCGCCCAATAACCTGATAACAGAGAAAATATCCATTTCTTCTTATCCTTTCCTTTAAGCATTTTAATCTGAAATAATTTCACCTTCCAAACTGAAGGTGTTCGCACCGGTTATCCTGACATTTACTATCTGTCCTATCATGTCCGTTGACCCGCGGAAATTTACCAGTTTAAATGTTTCGGTTCTGCCGCCGTAAGTTCTCGAATTAGTTTTGGAAGGTCCGTCTACCAAAACTTTTTCAATTCTGCCAACATACCGGGCATTCTTTTCTGCGGAAATACGGTTGATAACATCAACCAAACGATTAAATCTTTCATGCTTGATTTCTTCAGGTATTTGGTTCTCATATTTTGCTGCCGGCGTACCTTTTCTGATAGAATACAAAAAAGTAAACGCCGAATCATATCTTACTTCTTCGCAAAGAGTCAGCGTGTCGTTAAATTCATCTTCTGTCTCCCCCGGAAAACCGACTATAATGTCGGTGGAAATAGTGAAATCCGGATCCACTTCTCTAAGTTTTTTTATCAGTTCCAAGTATGATTCTCTTGTATAACGTCTGTTCATTTCTCTGAGAACCTTGCTGGAACCTGATTGGACAGGCAAATGGAAATAGTGGCAAAGCTTTTCACAATCCCTGTATGCCTGTATAAGCTTGTCCGATAAATCTTTCGGATGGCTCGTCATAAAACGTATTCGCTCAAGCCCCTCAATATCATTTATTCGATAAATCAGATCTGCAAAATCACATATCTCCTGCTTCCCGTCGCTGACGCCCCTATATGAATTTACATTCTGCCCAAGCAGTGTAACTTCTTTAACGCCGTCAACCACAAGATTCTTTATTTCATGTATAATATCTTCAGGTTTTCTGCTTCGCTCCCTGCCTCTTGTATAAGGTACTATACAATATGTACAAAAATTATTGCATCCGTACATAATATTTACGAAAGCCTTATGCTTAAACATTCTCTCCGATGGAAGTCCCTCTATTATCTCGCCGCCGTCTTGCAATACAGAAAGCTGCTTTTGTTTTTCATTATAAAGGTTGTCCAAAAGAATCGGAAGTTCATGTATATTATGTGTCCCGAAAATAACGTCTACCCAAGGATACTTGGTCTTAATCGCATCTACCACATGCTGTTGCTGCATCATACAACCGCATACGCATACCGTAAAGTTTTCTCTCTCCTCCATCTTTTTCTTCTTAAGCTGCCCCAGAGTTCCGAAAAATCTCTTATCGGCATTTTCCCTTATGCTGCATGTATTAAAGATTACAATGTTCGCCTCTTTTCGGTCTGCTGCTTTTTCATAACCTTTTTCCAAAAGCATTCCTGCCAGAGTTTCCGAGTCATGCTCGTTCATCTGACACCCAAAAGTTGTAATGTGAAATTTTTTGTTCAATGATGTCTCTCCAATGCTAAATTTTATTCTAAAATCACATGATGTGCATTTCATTCTTCATTTCTCTGTCCATTAAAAATGCCACTGCACTCAGTGCATCCGTTTCACCATGAATAAGTTTATATATAGTTTCGGTTATAGGCATCTCAATCCGGTATTTTTTTGCAAGCGCATACGCCGCTTCAGCTGTGGAAATACCCTCAACTACCATACCTACTTCTGAAATAGCCTGCTCCGGACTCATGCCTTTCCCGATCATTATACCACATCTTCTGTTTCTTGAGTGCATACTTGTGCAGGTTACTATTAAATCTCCTATACCTGCCAATCCGGAAAAAGTACTCATCTTTGCACCCATTGCGATGCCAAGTCTGGTTATTTCCGTTATTCCTCTCGTCATCATAGCAGCCTTGGCATTATCTCCGAATCCCAATCCGTCGGATATTCCGGCTCCAAGAGCAATAATGTTTTTAACCGCCCCGCCAAGTTCAACACCGGGCAGATCCTCATTGGTATATACCCTGAATCTGTCAGTATTAAATATTTCCTGAACTTCAACAGCAAGACTGTGACTTTCTGCGGCCACAACAACTGTCGTCGGCAGGCTTCTTGCTACTTCTTCTGCATGGGAAGGCCCTGAAAGGGCTACGTATTTTACTTCCGGCACAATCTGACATGCCACCTGAGAAAGTCTCAAAAGAGTACCCTTTTCAATGCCCTTTGCCACATTGACAATGGGAACCGAAGTGTTCAAATAGGCTGATGAGTCTCTGAAAACACTGCGAAAGCTCTGGGCAGGTACAGCATAAATCAGACAATCCTTATTACAAACCGTACTGCCAAGATCTGAAGTAAATTCTATAGACTCAGGCATATTTATACCCGGAAGGTATCTCTTATTTTCCCGTGTCCGGCGCATAACTTCAACCTGATTTTCATCTCTTGCCCAGATGGTGACCTGATGTCCTTTATTGGCCAAAGTCACTGCCAATGCGCTGCCAAAACTGCCTGCGCCGATAACACCTATTATTTTATTATCCATTTTTTCTCCAAACTATATTACTTGTTAGACTTAAATGACATATTAGGTTCTTCGCCCTTTATGAGTCTCATAATATTTGCTCTATGCTTTACAATTATAATCAAAGCCATTACGGCGCCGACCAAAATAAAATCAGGTTCAACAAACCAGCAGACAGCCGGAAAAGTAACCGCTCCCAAAAGAGAGCCTACCGACATTTTTCTGGTAACGGCAAGTCCTATAGCTACTATTATCAAAGCTAAAATTCCCAGCATCCAATTGACAGCAAGTAGTGCGCCGAAAGCTGTGGCAACGCCTTTGCCGCCTTTAAAATGATATAAACATGGCCATATATGCCCGCAGAAAACAGCAAGAGCGCACAAATATCCTACGCTTGCGCCTCCTATATTTGCTCCCAAAAGCACTGCAACCGCTCCCTTGGATATGTCTATAACCAGAGTGATAAGCGCGGCTTTTTTGCCCAAAACTCTTAATGCATTAGTTGTGCCCGCATTGCCGCTTCCCTCTTTTTTTATATCGATTCCATGAATCTTCCCTAAGATAATCGACGGCGAAATATTTCCTATATAATATGCGATTAAAATTGGAATAACGATTTCCCACCACTGGGTTTCAGCCGTTATATTAAAAAAATCAAACATTTAATTACTCCTCTTTATCGCCTTTTTCCCTAAATACGAATTTGATTGAAGTTCCTTCAAATCCAAATCCTTCTCTAATTCTATTCTCAAGATATCTGGCATATGAAAAGTGCATAAGCTCTCGCTTGTTAATCTGGAAGCTGAACAGAGGCGGCTTAACCGATACTTGAGTTGCATAATAAATTTTCAGCCTTCTGCCCTTGTCAGCAGGCGGCTGTTTCATCATCATCGCATCTGCAATTAAGCTGTTAAGTTGGCCTGTAGGCACGCGCATAGCTCGCTTTTCAGCAACATATTTAGCCATTTCAATTACCTGAAAAACTCTCTGCCTATCCTTTACCGAAATAAATACAGACGGAGCATAGGACATGAACTGCATTTCAGCTTCAATAAGACGCTTAAAATCTCTCATGGTATTAGTCTCTTTTTCTATCAAGTCCCATTTATTTACCACCACAACGATGCCTTTTCCTGCCTCATGAGCAACGCCGGCTATCTTTTTATCCTGTTCGGTTATTCCCTCTGCCGCGTCTATAACCAAAAGACACACATCGCATCTTTCTATGGCGGCGACCGCTCTGATAACGCTGTATCTTTCAATATCCTCGTTAACCTTAGATTTTCTTCTGATACCTGCGGTATCAATCAAAATATACTTTTCTCCGTCTTTTTCAAAAGGCGTATCTATGCTGTCTCTGGTAGTTCCCGCAATAGAAGAAACTATCACTCTGTTTTCGCCCAGCAGGCAATTGATAAGCGACGATTTACCTACATTAGGTTTGCCGATTACCGCAATCTTAATTGTTTCATCATCGTCATCATAATTCTCATCAGGAAAACTTGACACGATTTCATCCAGAACATCCCCAAAGTTCAGCATATTTGCCGCTGAAATTGCAATGGGTTCACCTAGTCCCAGCTCATAAAAATCATAAAAGTCATCAGGAAGTTTGGTTGGATTGTCGATTTTATTAACCATGAGAATCACTCTTTTTCCTGTACGCATCAGCATGTTTGCCACTTCTCTGTCTGCATGAGTAAGACCGTCTTTACCGTCAGTCAGGAAAAGAATTACGTCTGCCATATCCATGGCAATCTGCGCCTGCTCCCTCATCTGCGATAAAATTACATCGGCGCTGGAAGGTTCAATACCGCCGGTATCTATCAGAGCAAAATGGACCGAATTCCACTCTGCTTCCGCATATATTCTGTCCCGTGTAACGCCGGGCGTATCTTCAACAATGGAAATCCTGCGACCCACTATTTTATTAAAAAACGTAGATTTGCCTACGTTGGGCCTGCCAACGATGGCAACAATTGGCTTACTCATTAAAAATGCCTCCTATAAAGCCTTCCGGCGAGAATTCTTCCAGATCATCAATGCCCTCGCCTACTCCTATAAATTTAATCGGCATGTCAAATTCCTCGGCGATGGTAATAGCTATACCGCCCTTGGCAGTGCCGTCAAGTTTGGTTATAACAATTCCGGTAATATCAGCTACCTGTCCAAACTCCTGAGCTTGGGATACTGCGTTCTTGCCTGTGGTAGCATCCAGAACAAGCAGCGTTTCTCTATGGGCCTCAGGAAATTCTCTTGAAATTACCTTATTCATCTTTTCCAACTCGTTCATAAGGTTCTTTTTATTCTGCAATCTTCCTGCCGTATCACAGATAAGGACATCTATGTTTTTGGCTTTTGCAGACTGAATTCCATCAAAAATTACAGCTGATGGGTCTGCACCCTCCTGATGTTTAACCACATTTATGCCATTTCTCTCTCCCCATATTGCAAGCTGCTGCGCAGCCGCTGCACGGAAAGTATCTGCCGCAGCCAACATTACTGTTTTACCTTCTTTCTTGCACTTATACGCCAGTTTGCCGATAGTGGTGGTTTTGCCGCCTCCGTTTATTCCAATCACAAGTATTACCAGAGGTGTTTTATCGCAGAGTTTCTGCAATTCTCCCTTGTCCACCATTTCCGTCATAATCTTTTTAAGAGCGTCCTTTACGTTTTCAGGTGTAGTAATGTAATTATTTTTGACTCTGTCTCTTAAGCTTTCCATAATCTTCATGGTCGTATCCATTCCAATATCGGAAGTAATAAGAATTTCCTCAAGTTCATCCATTAAATCTTCGTCGACTTCAGCCCTAAGCATCACTGCGTCAGCAATTTTTTCGCCCAGTCTTCCAAAAAAAGATTTTTTTTCTTTAAATAATGACATTTCATCGTCTCCTTATATTATCTCTGCCGATAAGTCTCAAAACCCGTCAATGTTAAATATCAATTCCATCCCCGGCAAGTAAACTTATTATAGCGCCAATGTTTCAGGAAGTTTATCTCCCAGTCTCAGGGATAAAACTTTTGAAACCCCTTGTTCCGGCATCGTCACACCGTATAATACATCAGCGTGTTCCATAGTCGCTTTTTGGTGGGTAACTATGGCAAACTGGATCTCATGGAATTTTCGCAGATATTTTGCAAATCTGTCTATGTTGGCATCGTCCAGAGCCGCTTCAACCTCGTCAAGAATACAGAACGGCGTCGGCTTAGTTTTAAGAACTGCAAACATTAAAGCTATTGCAGTCATGGTCTTTTCACCGCCGGACATCAAATTAATGTTTTGAAGTTTCTTTCCAGGCGGCTGCGCAATGATTTCAATGCCGGCCTCCAGCGGATTATCCTCATTGTCAAGACGCAGTTCAGCATGACCTCCGCCAAAAAGTTCTTTGAATATTTCCTCAAAGTTTATTACCACCTTGTCAAAATTATCTTTAAATTTAATTTTGATGGTTCTTTCCATATCGTCGATAATTGTTTTCAGCTCATCCATGGCAACGGTAATATCGCTGCGCTGTTCTGTCAGGAATCCGTATCTTTCATTTACCTGCTCGTACTCTTTAATTGAGCCAATGTTTACATCACCCAATTGCCTCATGCGATTCTTGATTTCATGACTTTCTTTCACAGAAGCAGAGAAAGCAAAGTTTTCTTTTTTAAATTCCAGAGCCTGAGCATATGAAATTTCAAAATCATTCCAAAGTTTCTCTTTAATTGTCTCAAGTTGAGTTTCATTCTTAGCAAGCTTAATTTCCTGCTGATACTTCTGATCCTGATATGAATTAAGTTTATCTCCAATAGCGGAAAGTTCGTCGGTCATCTTATTGACCTGCTCCACTAATACTGATTTTTCTGCCGCAACTTGGGCTATGTATTCTTCAAGCTTATTTTTTTCCTCATTGTAAGTTTTAACGATTTCTTCAGCATCTTCTGAATTAAACAGAATCTTGTTTCTCTGATTTTCCAGAACTTCCAACTGATTCTTTTTATCATCAATCTGAACGGTAAAGTCATCTATTGAGTCCTGAATCCTCGACAGAAGTTGAGTAACTGCTTCATACTTATTATCCCAATCGGTCTTAGCTATTCTTGCCTTGGTAATTTCCTCGTTTGCCAGGTTTACCTGCTCCTTAATCTGTTGAGCTTTTTCAAGATTTTCGCTGATTTCAGCCTCTAATGTTCCAATATGTTTTTCAGCCTCGGCAGCCTCGGCAAGAATATCGGCAACCATCTTTTCAGCATTTTCAAAATCCTGCTCTATTGAAGCCATCTCTCTATCTTGCTTGTCGCCGCTCTGCTGAAGCTCCTTTTTGTTTTCTTCAATGGAAACAAGTTTAGCGTTCAGGTTGGCAAGAGAGATTTCAACGGTTCTGCTATCGCTTTCCAGTTTGGACACCATATCTTTAATGTTCAGATTTTCTTCCGTCTTTTCTTTTATCTTCTCTTCCATCTGTAAATGCTGTTTTTTCAAATTATCTATTTCAACATTAAGTTTTTCTATCTCACCGCGTCTTGCAAGAAGGTTTGCAGTAGCGTTTTTATACTTACCTCCTGTAATCGCACCGCTGGCATTGATTATTTCTCCGTCAAGAGTTACAAAACGTATTCCGCTTCCCACAATCTTAGAAAGGTTTACCGCATTAGTCATATTGTCAACTATTGCAACTCTGCCTAAAAGATATTGGAAAACGCCTTCATATTTTTTATCATAATTTATAAGCTGCGCAGCCATACCCATAAAGCCCGGAGCGCCGCTTACCTTGCCGCTAATCTGCGGCATAGTTCCCTTTACTGATTCTATGGGCAGGAAAGTTAACCTTCCTGCTTTATTTTTCTTAAGAGCGTCGATTGCATATTTGGCATTATCATCTTTTTGACATACCACATTCTGTAATCCTGCGCCCAGCGCCGTCTCCACAGCGATTTCAAGACCTTCCGGAACCTTCATAAGTTCGGCTACAACGCCTTCAATGCCCTTTATACCCGATTTCATAATAAATCTCACAGCGCCGTTATAACCTTCGTAATTGTTCTCCATCTCCTCTATGGTACGTTTTCTGGCTGTAAGCTGGCTGAATTGAATACGTACGTCTTCCGCAGCTTTAGAAAGTTCATTTAACTCCGCAGCAAGGGAGGATTGCCGTTTTTTCCCATCGTTAAGGCAGGATTTTATCTCTTCCATATTGCTTTCAGCTTGGATTTTTTGTAGTTTAACTTTGTCGGCTGCCTCCATGAATGCCTTACTGTTTTCCTCTATTTGGGCGCTGTCAATTAAAAGCTGGGCTTTTCTTTTAGCAAGAGATTCTCTGTAGCTTTCCATACTTCTTGCTTCAGAACGTTTAGCCGAAACCTTGCTGTGAAGATTAAACATCTGATTCTTAGCGTTTTCTACAGCCTCCGACAGTTCAAGAGACTTACTCATAACTTCGTTGTATGAGTTTATCTTTTCACTTAAACTCTTTTCTTCCCTTCTCAGGTTCTCATTAACTCGCTCCTTCTTTGCTTCTAACTCCTCCGCATTTTCCATTTCTCTTGTGAGTTTTTCCTCAAGGGAAAGAATTTCTTCGTTAATACGAGAAATGTCTCTGTCAATTCCTGAAAGTTTTTCACTGTCAAGTTGGCTCTTATTTGTCAATCTGTTGATTTCTTCAACTTTAACCAGAAGCTTGTCCCTAGCTTCATTGCTAAGCTGCTCCAAACTCTCGTTTCTTGTTCTGTCAGACGAAAGTTTTTCGTCTATTTCCTTTTTTTGAGCGGTAAGGGCTTCAATATTGTCTTTAAGCTGATTTACGTCGTCCTTAATAGTACCGCTTGAAACATTGAGTTTTTCAACGTTTTTTAAAGCGATATTAATTTCCAGCTCTCTATATCTTTCTTTTAACTCCAGATATTCTTTTGCCTTTATACTGTCATCACGCAAACTGTCTATTCGGCCTTCAATTTCACCGATTATATCGTTTATTCTCTCAAGGTTTGCGTTGGTAGACGCAAGTTTACGCTCCGCTTCGGCTTTTTTGCTCTTGTACATTACAACTCCGGCAGCTTCCTCGAATATTTCACGTCTGCTTTCCGGTTTATTGCTTACCATATCTGCAATTTTACCCTGTCCTATAATCGAATACCCATCAACGCCTATTCCTGTATCCATTATCAGTTCTCTGATATCCCTAAGACGGCATTGATTATTATTAATCAGGTATTCGCTCTCACCGGAACGATACATCCTTCTTGTAATAGCAACTTCGTTGTAATCTATAGGTAAAATTCCCATCGAATTATCTATGACTAAAGTGACTTCTGCCATGCCTCGTGATCTTCTGCTGGCAGTTCCGGAGAAAATAACTTCTTCCATCTTGCCGCCTCTGAGCATTTTAGGGCTTTGTTCGCCCAAAACCCATCTTATGGCATCGCTTATGTTACTCTTTCCGCTTCCGTTTGGTCCAACGATACAAGTTACCCCTTCGTGGAACTCTATTACAACCGGTTCGGCAAATGATTTGAACCCGTGCATCTCTATTCGCTTAAAATACATTAAAATTTGTCTCCTCTCTTGAGAGTAGCCAAGGTTTCTCTGGCGGCGTTCTGTTCTGCCTCTTTTTTACTTTTACCCACACCTTTTCCGTAACTCTTTCCGTCACATTCCATGTGAACAAAAAACGTTTTATCGTGAGCAGGTCCTTCCTCTCGATCAGTAATGTAAACGATGTTCACAGGTTTACCTTTGCTCTGCAAAACCTCCTGAACTTCTGATTTAAAATCTTGGAATAGTTTGCCGCTAACTGCATTATCTATAGTTTCCTTAAAGAAGTGTACCACAAACTTGGCGGCTTCATCATATCCTCCGTCAAGAAATACCGCGCCTATAACAGCTTCTACGCCGTCGGCAAGGATTGAATCTTTTTTTCTGCCTCCGGCAGTTTCTTCTCCATGACCCATATTGATATACTTTCCAAGACCGATTTTTCTTGCCACATCTGCAAGGGCTTTTTCACACACTATTAAAGCCCTTGTCTTAGTAAGCTTTCCTTCAGTTACGTTAGACATGCGGCGATAAAGTTCTACTCCCACAATCGCATCCAGAAAACCGTCTCCTATAAATTCAAGACGTTCATTGTCTACATGTTTTGTGTTTCTTTCCCGGTTAAAAGAGCTATGTGTAAGAGCTCTGTCTAAAAAATCTCTGTTTTTAAATTTATATCCGATGATTTTTTCAAGTTCTGTATTATTCACTTAGAGTAATCTCCTCAATTTCCAGTACGGAATTTTGAATTGTTCCCACTACATTTTCTTCAACATACGGAATACCCTTTAAAATGGTATTCTTAACCGCATTGGCGCTGGAAGAACCGTGCATTTTCACAATAGGTCCTTTTACACCTAAAATAGGCGCTCCGCCATATTCCGAATAATCAAAGTCATTCTTAAGTTCACTTAGCTTATCTATAAGCAGAGCAGCTCCAAGTTTGGCTTTTACTCCGTTGGTAAACTTTCTTTTTATAACCTGCAAAATATTCCATGCCAGCCCTTCTGTAAGTTTCAAAACCACATTTCCGGTGAAACCGTCTGCAACGATTACGTCGCAAACGCCTTTAGGAATTTCCCTTGCCTCCACATTGCCTATGAAGTTCATATTACTGTGGTCTAAAAGCTCATAAGCGGCTTTAGTCAAAGTATTTCCTTTGGCAGCTTCAGTACCTATATTCACAAGTCCAACCCTAGGATTTTCCCTGCCCAAAACTTTTTCCATATATATATTACCCATCATGCCGAATTCCAGCAGGTTATTAGGTTTACATTCCGCATTGGCGCCTGCGTCTACAAGCAAAGATGGTTTTCCGCCTAGGATTGGATAAATTGAAGCAAGAGCAGGTCTGTCAATACCTTGGATTCTTCCTAAAAGGAAAAGTCCTCCCGAAAGAAGGGCTCCTGTACTTCCTGCGGAAATGAATATGTCTCCTTCTCCGTTTTTTACCATGTTGATTCCTTTAACAATTGAGGAATCCTTTTTAGATCGAACGGCTCTTACAGGGGCTTCATCGTTGGTAATAATCTCTCTTGCATCTGCAACTGAAATCTTACTTCTGTCATATTTATGTTTCTTCAATTCTTCATTTATTAATTCTTCTCTACCGATAATAACAATTTCATGTTCAAGCTGTTTAGATGCAGCTACTGCACCTTCAACTATTGCCGCAGGCGCATTATCTCCACCCATGCCATCTAAAATAATTCTCATTGGTTTTTAACCTCGATTCTATAATAATGAACATAATCATACGAGTATAATCATAGCACAAAAAGCAGAAAAAGCCAAGGAATTGGAGTGATTTTATTTTATTTTAGCAGAAAATTATATTTTTATTTTTTTCTTTGAGTTTTAATTTAATTTTAATTTTTATATGGTAAATTTAGGTCATAAAGTAAATATGAATTAAACTAATTTAGGGGGTACTAAAAATGACTACAAGATTTTCAAACGGAAAAAAAATATTATTAGCCATAGCGCTGTCCACAATTCTTATCCTTACATTAATACCGCAGAAAGCAGATGCTGTCAGCAGTTATAACAATTACCAAAACTCCAATGTTACAACTCTGGCTGCTCCTAGTAATCTCACATCATTAAAACAGGACGACGACGAGATTACTCTCTCATGGATGCCTGTTAATGGCGCCAGCGGTTATGAGGTATATCGCTACTCTACTACTCACTCTCAATGGTTGTTAGTTGAAAGAGAAAACACCAATTCGGCAGAAATTGACGATTTAATTTCAGCAACTATCTTTACTTTCAAGGTAAGAGCTTTTGCTGTAAACGATAACGGTAAAGTCGTATATAGCGATTATTCACCTACATTTAAAGCAGCTACGCTTCCGAAAGACGTTGATAATCTAAGAGCATCGGCTAAAACAACCTCTACAGTAACACTTAAATGGAGTTCCGTCAAGAGGGCCGACAGATATCAAGTATATAAATATAATTCTACTACAGGTACATGGAGCAGACTTATCACCACAAGCAAAACAACTTATAAAGTTACAGGTTTAAAAAGCGGCACCACATATAAGTTCAAAGTTCGTTCTTACAGGGAAGCTCTTGGAAGCAAGCACTACAGCGGTTTTGAGTCTATAAAAGTAACTACTGCATCTTCTTCGACAGCCTCAACATCTTCCGGCTACATCGGAACTGCCAAAGCTAAAAGCATCGCTTTAAATAAAGCCGGTGTGTCATCTTCGGCGGCTACGTTTACTAAGACTAAACTGGACTATGATGACGGCGTAAGAGTATACGATATAGAATTCGTTGCCGGCAATTATGAATATGAGCTTGAAATTAACGCTAAGACAGGAACGATTCTGGATTACGATAAAGATTACAGATGGGACTAAAGTTTATGGAAATAAATTAGAAAACGGACTGCAAAGCAGTCCGTTTTCTTTTATTTCCTCCATTTCAACAAAAATGCTGAATTGATAATCACAAAAACAGAACCACCGTTATGTACCAATGCGCCGACAACAGGATTCAGTACTCCCGTAATGGCAAGAATAATAGCCACAAAATTTAATGTCATAGAAAACGAAAGATTAAATTTAATGGTAATCATCATTCTTTTTGCCAATGATAAAAGATGCGGTAACTCTTTTATCTCATCATTTACAAGTGCAATATCGGCTGCGTCAACAGCTATATCAGTTCCAATCCCGCCCATCGCAATACCTACATAGGCTTTTTTTAATGCGGGAGCATCATTGATACCGTCGCCAATCATGCACACTTCCTGTTTTTCCTGCTGATACTTATCTATAATATTCAGCTTATCTTCTGGCAAACATTCCGCATAAACTTCCTCAATCCCTATCTGTTCTGCGATGTATTCTGCGGTATTCTTCGTGTCACCCGTCAATAATACAGGAATAATTCCCGTACTTTTTATTGAGGTGACTGTATCTCCTGCATTTTCCCTAACCACATCGGATAATGCTATCATTCCTGCCATATAGCTATCAACAGATACGAAAATAATCGTACAACCTTTTTCTTGATGGCTGCCTGCCATAGCAAATATTTCCTCGCTGATTTTTATGCTGTACTGTTTCAATAATTCTTCATTACCTGCAATTATTGTATGACCCTCAATGTCCGCCTTTATTCCTCGCCCTGCCAGCATTTCAAAATGTTCCGACTTTATCAGATTACTGTCGTATTCTTCTTTATAGCATTTTACAATCGCCTTGCCCAGCGGATGCTCAGAAAGGCTTTCTGCACTCGCAACAATCCTATAAAATTCTTTTTCAGAAAAGTCACTCGAAAAACACTGTACAGCTACAACATTGGGAGTTCCATAAGTAAGGGTTCCCGTCTTATCAAAAGTGATTTTTTTCACCTTTGCAAGTCTTTCCAATGCATCGCCCTCTCTTACTAAAAAACCGTGTTTTGTAGCGTTTCCGATTGCTGCCATGATTGCGGTTGGCGTTGCAAGCACAAGGGCACATGGGCAGAACACAACTAAGATGGTAACAGCTCTTATAATATGCCCTGTCATAAACCATGTAAGGGCTGCTGCGGAAAGTGCAATCACAACAATCCATGTCGCCCACCTGTCGGCAATACCTACAATCTTAGCTTTTCCTGCATCTGCTGACTGTACCAGCTTTATCATTCTTTGAATAGAGCTATCCTCACCTACTTTGGTTGCCCTCATATCAAATGCGCCAAACTGGTTAACCGTTCCACTTGAAACTTCGTCTCCTTCACTTTTATCAACTGGCAGCGATTCTCCCGTCATTACTGATTGGTTAACAGATGTTCTCCCTTTTATTATAATGCCGTCAACAGGAATTGTTTCTCCTGCCAATACTCTGATAACATCTCCTATGCTAACCTGCTCGGCAGGGATTATTTCCTCCTTTGTTCCGTCTATACGTCTTGCAGTCTGCGGAGTAAGGTGTACCAATTTTTCAATCCCTGCTCTCGCCTTTGACACCGTTAAATCTTCAAGCAAAGCGCCTAACTGCATGATAAAAGCAACTTCTCCAGCCGCAAAATCTTCTCCGATAATAACTGAAGCGATCAGAGCAATGGACACAAGCACATCTGCCTTAATGTCAAAAGCTGTCACTAAGCCGATGACAGCCTCTAAGATAATTGGCAGACCACATAAAACTATGGCGATCCAAGCCATATCTAAGAAGAATATCCGAACATGGAATATGCTCAAAAGTAGTGAGACTGCTGACACTATTAGAAAGGCAATATCCCTTTTCGTTCCTCCCCATTCCAGTATTTCTTCTAATTTTTTCAACAATGCCTTCTCCTTCCTATACCTATATGGGTATAGGTATAGGTATATTATACGTATAGGGGTATGGGTTGTCAAGTAATAAAACAATGGGCGGTACATTCTGCACCGCCCATTATTACATATCAATACTTTTTCTATCCCATATTGGAAAACCGTTCAACCGCTTTTGTAAAATCTGCAATCGTTTTATCCGCATCGCCATGTTCGATACCGTCACGAACACAATGCTGTATATGTCCCTCAAGAACAACTTGTCCAGCCTTATGCAAGGCAGATTTTGCTGCATTGATTTGTGCCAGAATATCCTCGCATGGAATATCTTCCTCAATCATCTTATCAATCGCCTGCACCTGACCGATAATCTTTCTCAGCCTTCTGTGCAGATTGTCCGCATCTATACATTTTTTCAATCTCATCAGCCTCCTATACCTATATGGGTATGTGTATATTATACTTACACGTGGTTTCCTTGTCAATTCCATTCTGCCTTTATTAGACCTTTTCTTTTTGCGGGAAGAATTAACCATTAATTTTCTTCCGGGCAGTAAAATATATAAAATATGGTATTTTTTACTATATTATTTTAAAAATACTATATTAAACAAAAAAACTTTCTGTAACAGTTTTTCTAAACAATTACTATAGAAAGTTTTCTTGATTTATCTTCAAAATATTCTTGAATCCATCAGCTTAGGCTTATAAAAGGCCGAGGTTCTTCACAGCTCTGACCGCTTCATAGTCCAAGTTCATCAAAAGATTTTGCAGGCGCTTTGCAAGTTCCATTCTCGCATAAATACCACATAACGCCCTCTTCCGGCACAGGATAGTCCGCCGTAAACGGCGCGCACTCAGCTAATTCTTCAGCATTATCCGAGCATTTAAACAAAACGCTCACTCCCTTATTCTTACCGCTTTTAATATAGTCTATCAATTCATCGGTAACACATTTTCCGCTGCAAATAAGTTCTTTATGTGTATACAAAGCCTCACTCATAGCGAGCAATCCATAACTGTGACCTGCCGGATAATTCTTAATCTGTTCTGCCATAAACTTAAGCTGTCTGTCTGCTGCTTGTCTCCAGCATAATTCACCTGTCAGATCTGCAAGTCGCTGCAAAACCATAGCCGCCGCCGAATTTCCTGAAGGAATAGCTCCATCGTAAGATTCCTTAGGTCTGGTAATAAGCTGTTCACTGTCCACGGAATTCATATAAAATCCGCCTCTTTCCTTATCCTCAAATAACTCAATCATCTGACGGCTTCTGTGAATGGCTTCCTTAAGATATTTTACTTCAAAAGTCAATCCATACAGTTCAAGCAGAGCCAGTGCATAAACTGCATAATCTTCAAGCTGACCGCTGTGGGCTTTCTCTCCTTCACGGAAGCGCAGATACAATCTGTCGCTTTCGTCTGTCATGTTCTCACCTATCCATTTTTGCACTTTCACTGCTGTATGAAGAAAACGTTCCTGTCCCAATGTTCTGCCTGCGCAAATCATGGCGATAATTGTCCATGAATTCCATGAAAGAAGAACTTTATCATCCAGATGAAGCTCTGTTCTGTTTTTACGATATTCGTAAAGTTTCTTCAGCCTTTTATCATCTGCTTTCCATCCATTTTGCTCCTGTCCTATCAGATTCGGAATGCTTTTTCCCTCAAAATTGCCATTTTCAGTTATATCATATATTTTACAGAACTGCTTTGCATCTTTTTCTCCGAGAACAGATTTAATTTCCGACGGTGTAAACACATAATATTTTCCTTCTACACCTTCGCTGTCAGCGTCTTGTCCACAGAAAAATCCACCTTCCTCGCCGGTAAGCTCTTTCAGCACGTAGTCGGCAGTCCTTTCGGCAATATCGGCATATATTTTTTTATTTGTCAGTTGGTATGCTCTGACGTATGCCATAATCAGGAGAGCGTTGTCGTAAAGCATTTTCTCAAAGTGGGGTACAAGCCATTTATCGTCAGTAGAATATCTGGAAAATCCGCCTCCTATATGGTCGAAAATTCCGCCCGCAGCCATCCCTTTCAATGTAGTCTCTGCCATTTCCATAGAGTCCGGCTTATTCTCTGCCAGCGAATATTCCATGAGAAACATCAGATTATGCGGCGCCGGAAATTTAGGCGCTGCACCGAAACCACTCCACTGCTTGTCAAAACTTCTTTTGAACATGGAATATGCCTCATGAAGCATTCTTTTATCCGGTTCTGTCTCTCCCGACGAAGGATTTTCACTCATAACTTCCATCAATCTTTCGCCTGTATTCAGCAAACTTTGACGCTTTTCATCCCATAATTTTTTTACCTGCTCCAGCAGCTCCATCAGTCCGATTCTGCCATACATACTTTTTTTAGGAAAATATGTTCCGGCAAAGAAAGGTTTCTTGTCCGGACTCATCAGTATTGTGAGAGGCCATCCTCCCGATCCTGTCATCGCTTGGCACGCCGCCATGTATACTGCGTCTATATCGGGCCTTTCCTCCCTGTCAACCTTGATACATACGAAATCTTTATTCAAGGCTTTTGCTACTTCTTTGTCCTCAAATGATTCATGTGCCATAACGTGACACCAATGGCAAGTTCATCAAAGCAGACAAGTCAGCTATACCCAATAGATAGAAAAACAGGCTTATCTTCAAGCCTTGCTTTCTCAAATGCACCTTCTCCCCACGGATACCAGTCTACCGGATTATATGAGTGCTGTAATAAGTATGGAGATTTCTCATTTATTAACCTATTGGGTATCTTTTTTTGTTGATTGTCCACGAAATCACCTCCCTTCTACTAAAAAAGAATATATTACATCGCAGATATATTCTTTCTAATATTTAAAAATTATTTCTGCACTAACAGTTTTCCATCATTCACACAACATTATACCATGATTCTTCCGCTAAAAAATACAATGGTCTATCATGATTCAATAGTTCCTTCCCTGCGGCAACGCCGTTATAATCGCAGGAACTCTTTTACCATGATTCTTCCTTTGATTTAATCCTTACATAAAATTCACTATACAAGCTCTTTATGAATAAAATATCAGAGAAACATTATGCTGACGGAAACCTCCGTCGTCTTTGCTTAGAAAGGCAGGATTTTAGATATGAAAATTTTTATTGATCAGGGACATAATCCTCAAAACCCTAATGCGGGAGCGGAAGCTAACGGTGTAAGGGAACAAGATGTAACTTATGCAGTAGGTGTAGAGCTGGCTGCAATGCTTAGAAGCAATCCATTTTTTGAAGTGCGTTTATCACGCAACAGCCCTACAGAACAGCTCGGTACATCAAATGCCAGCAGTTTAGCTGCGCGGGTATACGCCGCTAATAGCTGGGGCGCCGACTACTTTATAAGTCTCCACTGCAACGCTAGCACTAATACCAGCGCCAGCGGCAGCGAAGTGTACGTTTACAGCGAAGCAAGCAGAGCTTACCCTTTGGGAGAAGATATTTTAGTAGGTTTGCATAACGCCACGGGGCTGGCTAATCGAGGTATGCGTATCAACCCAAGTTTATACGTGCTAAGGCATACAAATATGCCCGCTCTGCTGGTTGAAATGGGCTATCTGACAAATGTTTCAGATGCGGCGCTGCTTTCCTCTGATCCGCAGAGTTTTGCAAGAGGCATCTATAACGGTATGCTGGATTATTTTAATCTGGTATAATTTTTTAACAGGCGGTATAGTTGTTTTGATATGTACCTATCATTTTCAGCTATGCCGTTTTTCTCTTTTTAATCAATCTTTATTTCTTTTTATAAAGTCGATTTTTACCTCTGAAATCAGTAATCCTGCTAAAGTCAGTATCGTTCCGATTATTGCGGAGCCGGTAATCGATTCTTTTAGTATCAGCGCTGAGGCTGTAACAGTTATGACAGGTACCATATAAATATAAATGCTTGTTTTCACCGGACCTAAGCTCTTTACAGCAAAATTCCATGTGACGAAACATAGTGCAGATGCTCCTATACCTAAAAACAGCAGATTTAAAAGACTATTTATGTTGGTAAATCTATCAAATCCCCAGTTAAAATCAAAGTAAATCAATGGCGGTATCATAAAGATAATGCCATATATGAAAACCCGTCGAGTTGTCTGAATTACATTAAACCCGAAACTGCTGATCTTCTTAGTCAAAATCGAGTATACCGCCCACACTAAAGCTGCAATGACTGCCAGTATATCTCCTATAGGTTCAATTTTAAATTTTAAATCACCAAAACTAATAAGGCATATGCCCACCATTGCCAGTATAAATCCTATAAGAAAACTCGGGG
>CAZYWO010000020.1:0-27140 GCA_964651095.1 uncultured Oscillospiraceae bacterium
AATATAAAAATCTCGTTCTGGTAGTAAAGGATACTTACGGAAATGTAGTTAAAATAAACGGTGACGACCATCTGGATATTGAACCCGGTAAGGAAGTGACGCTGGATTCCCTCGGAAATAATAAGTCGTATGTAGCTTACATTTATTGCGACTGCGATATTAACGACGGAAAAGGAGAAAGAACGCAGCAGCTTCTGACAAAAGCGTTTACCACGTCTTCACTGGAAAAGCTGGGCGCCTTATCTCTTACCGCAGTGAACAGAACAAAGGAATATGTGGAAGGCGATTCTTACCATAGAGCTGTAATCGGCGTTAAAATCAATGAAAAATTGACTAACGATTTACTTCCTCCTTTCGTTTCGGTATTTACTTTAACGCTGAGCAATGATAATGAAAGTTTTTCCGTTTCTTTAACCGACGAGGAACTTGCAAGGTTTATAAACGGAGAGGAAATAATATTTGATACTGATAACTTTACTCAGGGTTTATCCAGCAATTCAGCATATAAAGTCACCTTTACGGCTAAAGCAAACATCAATGATGAATTGGTGGATATTAAAACCAGCAGTTCGCTTTATACTATAAAAACTTCGCGTCAGCCTGTGGAAATAGAGATGAAAAATGTGCAGGCGTATACCGGTTTTATTGAAGCTGATATAAGAATAAGCGACATAGACGACGTGATAGAGGGCAATACTGCAATATTGCAGATTCGTAAAGAAAAGGGTACTTCTACTGTTTTGGTAGGAGCCTTTAGAATAGAAAAAAATGCTACGGATTTCTATCAGGTACGTATGTATGCTGACAGCACTGTAAGCTCAGACGGAAAAAGCTACGAAATAGAAGGCGGACAAACTTATATATTCAGATTTATAGCTGAAGAAGCCAATACTGACGGAGGATTAAAAACTAATTACGTACTGTTTGAAAAGGAAATAAAGACTGATGTGGGCGTTACGGGGAAAGTATTCCTTAAGTCTCTTCAGCCTGTAGCGGGCAGTGATAATAAGTATGATGCCGAAATGCTGGTTACCATAAATGACAGCAACGAGTGGCTTGCAAGCAAAACTTGCTATGTGGATGTCTATCGCAAAATAGGCACTAATGAAAGTTTTTTGCAGACTATTGAATTAAAGTATGAAGGAACGGGTACAGGAAGTACTCCGCTGTCTTTTTCCTTTGAGGCAGACGGCTCTTCCTCCGAAAACAATAAGTATGTTTTCGACTTATATATTAAGCCTAACGACAATATTACAATTCCTTTAAGTTCGGTGGACTTTTCAACGGAGGAACCTATATATACCATCAGTTCCGGTAAGCAGTTTGCAAGCCTTGGGACTTCTGATAAAAAATATGTGGTTATATGCGACATAGAATATACCAATACAAACACAAGCTATACACAGGGACCGTGGGGACAGACTGCATTTAACGGAAAGGTGGATTTCCAGGGTTTCTCCTTCGATTTGACGGGCAACAACGTATTCATGTGGCAGCTTAATAAAAACGGTTCAATAAGCAATATGATCTTAAAAAATCATAATAATTTTTCGGAGAAGGTTTTTAATAATAGCACCGGAGGTAAAGGTGACGCGGGTGTTTTTCTGTATAAGAATTATGGAACTCTGTCCAACATAAAGGTGGAATACGACGAAACGGAATTTCCGTTTACTGCTTCATCTTACTGGTCTGACACGGCGGAACATTTTGCCATAGCCCAGGATACTTCAAATTCGTCGTACGATTCATACAGATACAATTATCCTACATATAACAGCGCACTGGTATCATTTAATTACAATTTGATAGAAAACTTTGTCGTTGAGTTTAAAACTCCTATGACTACGGCATATAATAGCGGCGGAGTCGTGCGTGAAAATAGTGGAACTATAAGAAACGGTTATGTGTATGGTAGCGATCCGGAGCAGGATTATAAAGCGCAGCTCGTGGTGTACAGTAATAAAGGTGGTGTCGGAGCATATAGCAACAAGGATACCGGCGCTGTGTCAGGCAGAAATATGGCCGGCGCTGTTATTGAAAATGTTTTTGCCCTTTGCAATGTTGTGGAAATGAGAGACCAAATAACCTATACTGCCATAATTGTCGGTTCTAACAGAGGTCAAACGAGTAATTCTTACAGCGTAGGCGATGTGACATATAACGGAACGGTGAAATCTGCCAGCGGCCCTTCTGTGGTGAATTACAGCAGCGGAACAGCCTCAAACATATATTTTATTTCGGACTACTCTTATAATACTACAGGAAACCTGTATGCTTCTCTCATCGCCCTTAAGAATATTATGTGGCAGGAAAATCTACTCAACAAAAATACCAGAAACGTAAAAGGATTTAACGTTGAATCGATGGTAGATGTAAATTGTTATCCGCAAGTTGTATATACGTCTGAAGTTATGCCTGTTCAGGATAACATACCTTTGCCGGATGTTATAAAAAGCAGCGCGGTGGATTTATTGTTTTCGGACACTTATGTTTCGGATCCGTCAAATGAGCTTAACGACAAACTATTGCCTTATATAGAGGGCAACGAGGCATGGGATGATCCTGACGAAAACGGGAAAACTTGTCAAACTCAGGTTGCGGTACTTCAGATATCAGATAAAAGCGCCCGAGATGTCTACAGTGTGGATATTGAAAACCTGAAAACAGAGGTTTTAGCTACATATAAAGATGGAACGGGCATTACTACCGTATATTTAAAATTGAGCGACCCTACGGCATGTTTATCACAATATACCTGCAGTTCCGTTACCTTTTTGGACTATGCGGGAAATCCGGGAACTACGTACAGTTTCAGCGACAGGTATGTAAATGTTTCATATTTCTGGAGAGTCAGCAATCCAAAAGGTTCGGTTGATAGCTGGAGCAAGGTAAATCAAAAGCCGACTGAAAACTTCACTTTGACGGAAGATTTGGACTTTTCAGAATGTACCGTAAAAGATGTTTTTGTCTCCAAAGCTTATTCCGGAACGATAAAGGGAAACGGCTATGAATTGAGGAATATTGAATATACAGAAAATTTATCACAGTACATCGGCGAAACATGGGTTGGTCTTTTCTATCAATTAAAAGGAACGATAACGGACCTGACATTGAGAAATTTTAACTTTGAAGGCGGAGGCTTCGCGGCAGGTCTGCTTGCGGCAGATGCTGTTAACGCTAATATAGAAAATGTATATATTATAGACGGATATATTACCGGAGGCGCACATGTTGGAGGTATGATTGGAAGGGCAGAGCAGACAAGCGTTATCTGCTGCGGAGTTTCAAACGTGAAAATTGTAAATACATTTTCTACCGCTACCGATACCGTGGAATGTGGAGGCCTTATAGGACTGGTTTCTGGCGGCGGCGTGAATATAAGCAGAAGTTTTGCCCAGAATGTTTATATTGAAAGCATGGGTATGTCTCATAGCCGCGCTTGCAGCGGCGGCTTAGTAGGAGAATTAAAAGGCAGCAACAATTCTCTCAACGGATGTTATGTTACCGGAATTATGGAAGTATGCGCCGACGCGGCAGGAGGACTTGTGGGATTTTACAATTCTTCCAATTCAAATATGGAAAGCCTTTATTCGGATGTGGACATATTCTCATATAACGGCTCAGCAGGAGGACTTGTGGGCAGAGCTGTCTATTCCATGGAAGGCATAACGGGCGCTTATATGGGTAATATTTCTTCAGGTTCCATTTTGGAAGAAGATGATGTGAGAAGAGATACTTTCAGCATGATATGTATGGATTCCGCAAGGATAAGCGGCGGCTACTATGACGGCGCAATCATGACTCTGGATGATACAGGCACGAATTATGCGGCGCAGATGGCCGGAGGATCAAACTCTTTCTCCTATGACGATTATGCCGACGGAGAAATTTTCAAATATATCGATCCGCAATATTTCGTCATGGAAAATAACGATATGCTTCCAAAACTGACGGACAATGAAGGCAATTTATTGCCGAATCAGACCGACGAATATATAGATGCGGAAAGAGCGGTCAATGTGGAAAGCGTGACTGTCACAGATAAGGGCGACGATACTTATGACATTAAGATAGTCATCACTCATAACGCCGGGCAGTATGTTGAAAAAGTTTATACGGATTATACTTATGTGGATTCCTACCTGGGACTGGAAGGACAAAATCTGTTTAACTCTTTTACCAAGCATACGGCTCTCGCTTCTTCAACTAAATATGTAAGAAGCGGCACCTCCACCACGATTGAAATGACCGACGTCAAAGCGCAAAGTTACTATGACTTTTATTATCTGACAGGTATAGTGGTCAAAGAAAACGGACAGAGCCTGACGATACGTGTAAATGAGCCTCTTGGTATTGCTCAGCAATTTGGAAAAATAGCAAGCATCGACGATTGGAAAGCCAAGGTGTACGGTTCCCACTGCGAAAACTTTATGATAACCGCAGATATAGACTTTAGTGATGAAAAACTTACTTATCACGATGAGAAAACCGTTAACAACATAATAAATCGTCTCGTAGGAAGTAAAGGAACCGCGGATGATTACAGCAAAGGAGCAGAGGAAGAACCTTATTATGCCATAAAGAACGTTGTCCTTGAGCCCGGCTCAAACAATTACACCAATGTTCATAAAGGCTGGCTGTACAGAAATACGAACGGATTTATACGCAGCATTGTATCGGAATGTTCCAACGTGGCTTTCAAGAATATCAGTATTAACAGAACCGCCAATAAATTAGGCGTCATAGGCACTGCCACCGGCAAAATATCAGGAGTTATCTTCAAGGAGTGCAGCGTAAAGACTACTAACAGCGGAAACAATTACACTGGTATGATCGGTTTAAGCGTAGGTATGACTGAAAAGATATATTCTAAAGATTGTAGCGTTTATGGAGCAAATTACATAGGCGGAGTTATAGGACTGCTTGAAAGCAGAAAGTATAATACGGGCGCATCTTATATCACTGTGGACAGCGTTACGGTCACGTCGATAAAAGGATATGCAGCAGGTGGAATGATAGGCTATGTTTATCAGCAGGAGGTAGACTTGAATCAGACAGGAACCGATGTGAGCGAGAAAAACGGAACGCAGGTTTCCCACTGCAAGGTAAGTGATTCTGTTATAAATAAAAACTCAGGTAACGATGCAGGCGGAATCATAGGAAAAGCAGAATACTGTTACATCAGTTATTGTACTGCATCTAATATAACCTTATCTGCGCGACAAAATTATAACGGAGGAATTGTAGGCGAACTTAATAATTATTCCAAGATATATAGCTGCAATATCAGTGATTCATACATAAAAAGCACAGCAGGTTATGTAGGCGGCATTGTAGGTCTTCAAAATAGATATACTCCGACGATAAGCGACTCCTATGTATACAACTGTAAAATAGAGGGAGATCAACGTGTTGGAGGAATTGTAGGAGATGGTGAGGTTTACCGTAATAATTATGTAGAAGACTGTACTGTAATAGCCAAACGGTATGCCGGAGGCATAAGCGGTTATATAACATATAATATACATGGAAATCTGGGCAACTTGGCTATGATTTCACCTGATGTAGACGCAAATCTGGTAGCAGGCTGGGTAATCAATACTAGGATTTACGCCCAGCAAGAAGTAGGCGGAGCCGTAGGAGCCGCAACTATGGACACCGGAAACTATATCGTTACTGACTGTGAAGTAAGAGGAAGTAGGCTCGTCGGCGGAATTGTGGGTAATGATTGGGGGCGCATTATAATTCAAAGTTATTGTTACAATACTCTCATTACCACATTGACACAGGATATCGCAAGCGAATATAGTCTTACTCCTGAGGCCGAAGGTAATTATTTTGGAGGAATTGCAGGTCGGGTCAGAAATGGCGCGGTAAGGCATTGTATGGTTGATAACTGTATAATAGGAGATTCGTCTTGTAATTATACAGGCGGAGTCATTGGAGAACTGTTGCAGATTACGGCAAATAATTCAACATATTTTTGTATATCTCAAAATTCCGTCGTAATCGGCAATACATATGTAGGCGGTCTGATAGGAAGAGGCGCACCTTATTCTTATTCTGCAACGCGTACCAGGTTGATAGCCCATAGCGCTTCTAATTGTCTGGTGGTAGGTAGCAGCCGTGTGGGAGGCATAATAGGAGAAATGCACTCAGGAGATACGTCGACAAACTCATCAGGCGCGACATTATATCCGCCGATGCCGTATATTGAGCAAACCTATTTCAGCGGTGCGATACGCGGAAACAGTTATGTGTCCGGTATAGCAGGATACATTAATACGGCAGACAAGTCTAAAGTCAATGCTTGTCTGTCTGCGGTGATTTCCGTGCCTGAATATATCAGATCTTCCGGCGATGCTGAACCGGTTGTGGGAGCAGGTTCCTACTATGGATGGGAAAATTTGATTCAATCCACGTCGGCTCTTTATATTTCTCTCTGGGACGGAACCGAGGTTACATCTTCAGATGGAACGACTACTATGAAAGAACTGCTTGCTCAGGATAAGTATAAGGATTATGTTTCAACAAGGAACGCGGTTAATGGCAGATCTGTGGGAGGACCGTTTATCTTTACTTACGCCGGTTATGATGATTTAAAGACATATGCGTATACATGGGGTTTAAAAGGTACGGGCTGGCTGGCAGATGGAAAAAGTAAGGATTTAATGCCGCTTGTACGGTCATACGGTGTATCAGGTAACCCTGTAATATACAACGGAAGTTCTCTTACTAACGTACTTGCAAATCCATTTACCAATGAAACTCATTCGCTTACCATGACTCAGGGTATGCACATACCGGGAAGCGAGGCTTACAATGATGAAATTGACGCGATGGAAGATATGTACGATGCTTTCATTAACGGAGGAGGAGTCAATACGCTGAACGGTTCTCTGAATGGATATTCCACAATGTCTTTAAGATTAGATGATACTGAGGATTTAAGTTCGGGAATTAATGTTTACGCGTCAGATGTGGACAAGGTAAATGTGGAACTTGACGCCGACCTTTTGGAAATGATAGGCAAGGACGCCTCTGTAACAGTTTCATATTTGACAGGAAGCGGAGAATTGCTGCTTGACAATGTGGATCTGAATAAAGAAAGTTATACTGTGAAATATAATTTTATCGATTCTATCAATGTGGAAATATCCTATGAAGATGATGAAGAAAATATTCAGACTATAGAACGAACCTTTAACAGTACCGACTTATGCAGACGGATTATGTTGTATAACGGGGAAGGTTACTATTTCACCGAAGACGGGCTGTTTGGCGTATCGCTTTCAAAGCTTCTTAAAACAGGTGATTTTGTAAATATTTACAACGGTAAGGTTATGGACAGCGGCGGCGATATATGGGATGTAAAGACGCTGGAGGGTCTCGGAAACATTTCAGCCGGCTCGGAATCTGCGGAAACATTGCCGCTGTATACTTTCAGCTATAACGGCAAAATGATACGAACCTACGGAACTTACTCCGCGATTTACGAAAATGAAACGGAATATAAAATAAGCGCTGATATGCGTTTATATGAGAAGAACGGAGAGTTGATTGCCGTAAAGAATAACGTGAACGCTGTATACGACGGTATTTTCGCTTATCTAAAAGACGGAGATTCCTATATTGTGCTTCTTAAGAACGACGGAGAACTTATATCTTTGGGAACCGTTCCGGTACTGGATAGATTGTCGGGATTTACCAACGGAGGCATAAAGTCAATAGCAAGCAATATTAACAGCAGCGAAACTTTGCTGCTTATAGAAAAATATGATGGCTCTATTTTAGGTTTCGACATAATTACCGGCGAGGAGATTTTACGAACTGAAGCTACAGATACAATGTCTGTCACAGACTATATGCTTGACTTTATTGCAAGCACGTTCAGCCTGAGAAGTAACGACTATGCTCAGTCCAAAAAGAACAGCGACGAACTTATCCAGATAATGGAACAAAGTAATCTCTCTCTCGACGAAATACTTGCTGCTGCTGAAGATATTTTGATTGAAAACGACAAGCTTACGGTGGACGAGGTAGGAGAAATGTTGGCTGAATTAGACGGCGCAGGTGAAGATGCAGATAATGCCGCGGAATCATCAGAAAACCGAGATGACGCTGAAAACAGCTTGAGCAGCATAAGTAATTCAGGCGACTTAAATAACTTAAGTAGCTCAAACGGAGAAAGTTCGGAGAACATATCGTCAGAGGACATACCGAGCGTACAAATTGATTCAAAAACGGAAGATACAAATGAAAACGGAACGCTTTTCCCTGATTACGATAGTGTCGTTACATCTGTCACGGGTCAAAAAAACAAATATATTTCAGTCTATGACAGCGATAAGGGAAGTTTTGATATTTATGAAACTTCAAAACTTTTGAGCAACCCTGCGCAGGCTGTTTCAGAAACAGAAAAAATCGCGGATAAAACCCAATTAAAAGCTATGTACAAGGCTTTAGCCGAAAGCGGCGAAGATGACAGCCTTAGAGGTATAGTAATGTATTGCATTATAATTCTGGCTATAGTCGCCATCTTTATTAACATTATCGTTTTCAGAAAGAAACAGAAAAAGCAAGAAGATTAGGAGGATAAAATTTATGGGTCTTGTAGTAAAATGCGGTGGTACTGTCATTAAAAACAATCGCGATATCAGAAATGTGGCGCAATTTATAAAAAACAACTTTGATTGCAAAGACGGGTTAGTTATAGTAGTAGGAGCTGTTGGAGGATACTCATACAAACTGCTCAACGAGGCTTTATCCTTTAATTCGACGCCGTCAGACAGAGAAGTTGACGCGATACTGACTACAGGAGAAATAGTTTCAGCTGCTAAAATGGCTCTGGCGCTGCAAAACGAGGGTATCGACGCAGTATCCTTAAACGCAATACAGTCCGGAATTCATACTAATTCGCAGCACAGGAACGCAAAGGTAAAATATGTTGATTTTTCCGGAATAAAAAATAAACTTTCGGAAGGAAAGGTAGTAGTTATAACGGGCTTTCAAGGTGTCAACGATGAGGGAGAATTTACTACTTTCAACACTTCATATGGAGGCTCTGACCTTACCGCAATTTTGGTTGCGGGCGTGCTGGGATGGGACTGCGTGCTTTATAAAGACATTGACGGAATATATAGCGTTAATCCTGAAAATTATCCCAGAGCCAAAAAGCTTGATATCCTTGACTATGAAGAAATAATTCAGGCGGTATGCGTCGGCGGGAAAGTCGTTGAGCCTTATGCGGTGGAATTTGCGGAAAAATTTGGGATCACCATATATGTTTCTTCCATCGGAAAAGACTACAGGGAAGGTACCAAAATTTCAAAAAAACCGATAAAAGAAGGAGCGCCGCCTTATTCCATAATGTCTTTCAAAGACGGAATAACCATATTTACCTTTGCGGGAATAAGCGAAATAAGCATGATTGGCGAGATATTTGAATTTCTGTTTAAAGAAAATATAGGTATCGATATCGTCATTGGAGAAAATTTCGGCGATAAAAACTGGAGTTTATCCATAAGCTGTGAAAATGAAGACGCCGTATTGATAGAGCAGATTATTAATAATAATCCGTTATTTAAAAATATCAGTTTAAGTAAACAGAGAAGTATTACTTCTTTGCTGCTTTGCGGCAAAGAAATGATATTTGCTCCCGGTATCGTAGAAAAGGTAATTAATGTTCTGAATAGTAAAAAAATACATTTCTACAACGTGAGCGCGTCGGGAGTAATTATAAATGTAACTTTAGCTACTTCTGATACAATGCGCGCCGTACTGGCTCTGGAAGATGCATTTAATGATTAACAACATGTAAAATACATTCGTTTATTAAAAGAAAGGATTAGATATGGACAGCATTTTTAGAATAAAAGAAGACGTTGTTACTAAAATTGATGTGTTTGAGGACTCGGCGCTTATTTCAATAAAAGGTCCAGCGAACGGTAACTTTCAGATTCAGGAAATTCTGCAATGGATTTATCAAGAAAATATAAGCATAAATTTGACTATGAAACAGGTGTATCTGGGTTCGTGGAGTTTTTCTTTCAGCTGCCTGAAGGATGAAAAAGAAAAGTTTTTTAACAGCGGGATTGAACGCAGAATCAAAGAGAAAGACCTTTATATCAACATCATTGATCACCTTAGTGAAATTACTGTTGCAGGAGTGGGAATGGCAACTACTTCAGGTGTGGTTAAAAGGATATTTTCCACATTATTAAACGAGAAAATTGAATTTTATCATATAACGACTACTGAAACATCTGTTACATTTACCGTAAAAAATGAGAATACCATGAAAGCCGTAATTGCTTTGAGTACAGAATTTGGATTATAGCAAAGGATGAGTCTCGCCGCCCGTACAGGCGGCGAGATTTGTATGGATGAATCTTAAAGACATATAAAAAATGTTCAGGCAACTTACTTGAAAAGATATGTCATTTAGGTTATACTGAACTAGCTATAATGCAAAAGCAATAGGGATATGTACACATAAGTAAAATGAGTGTAATCTATGCAAGAGAGGAGCGCTCTTATGTTTTTCAAGAAAAGGAAAAAAGAAGAAACATCTCAGGAAACTGCTAAAAAAGTCAGAGAAATCAATCCTTCAATTGTCAATGTTATGAAAGCAACCGGCTGGTCTGAAGGTGAAACAAGAGCTAAAATGGAAGACGCGCGGAAAAAAGGCGTTTCATATAAAAGATACGCACGTATGCATGCTTATGATTTATCTGAATCAGAATTAGTTCAATTAGGAGAAACATACGCCGAGAGGACAATTAAAAAGGAACAGCAAAGAGAGGAACTGCTTAATATTCTGTGCGAGAAGAACGGATGGAGCAGGCAAAGGGCTGAAGAAGAATTTCAAAAGGCCAGGGATTGCGGTATTAATATCGTAAAATATATAAGAAAAGCTTGTTACAAGATGCCTGAAGAAAAGTTTGAAGAAGTTTGTCTAAGGGAAAGCGCAGATAAAGACAGAGTTGCGCGCAATAAGCAAAGATACGTAAGTGAAATCTGTAAGGCAACAGGATGGAGTCAGGGCAAAGTTCATCTTGAGGTACTTAAAGCCAAAACCGCATACGGATTTAGTTATGAAGATTATTATGCGTTTAAACTGTATGAGGTTCCTTTTGAAGAGCAAGGCGAATATGTAAGTTATGACAGCGCCAATATGCTTCGTATAAAGTACAACTATGAACCTGACGCCAATAAGTACATGCACAACAAAGCCAACTTTAACGAGACTTTTGCCGACCTGATAAAGCGTAAATGGTTTGTTAATACAGAGCTTACATATGAAGAATTTCTTGAAAAGACAGAAGGCGTAAAAGACATTTTTATAAAACCTCTTGCTTCTACACAAGGTATAGGTACTTTAAAAAGAAAGTGCGATGTAAGCGATGAAGAAAAAAGAAAACTTTATGATGAAATAATGCAGATGGATGAAAGCATTATTGAAGAATACATTATTCAGCATGATGACGTTATGAAATTCTGCCCTACTTCCGTAAATACTCTCAGAATTGTAACATTATATTACAAAGGAGAGTGTAAGTACTTGTATTCCGTATTCAGAATGGGTATGGGAGAGATTGTAGACAATTTCCATGCAGGCGGTATCGCTGCATCTGTCGATGTGGAAACAGGAGAAGTCTATACTGATGCGGTGGATATTAACGGAAAACTTTATTCAATACATCCTTACAGCAATCTGCCAATTAAGGGCTTTAAGATTCCAAACTGGGATAAAATAAAGGAAATTTCAGAGGCAGCGACAGGCAGAGTGGAAGGCGTTAATCTCGTAGGTTGGGATTTTGCAATTACCCCTGACGGAGCAGATTTAATAGAGGGAAATGCCGGCGCTTCATACATGGCGGTTCAGATATCCAATGTTCCTTTGAAAAAGGGATTAAGAAAACAGATTATAGACCCATATTTATAAAGTAAAACGAAAGTCCGGTAATTTCCGGACTTTTTTTAAAACATGGATTTTTATGTGTATAAAAATGCCAATGAAAACGAAAAATAATGGGAGACTCATTTTAGTGGGAGGTACCATTATGACAGATTTTAAAAACAGTCAGACAAAAGTTAACCTTATGCGAGCTTTTGCTGGAGAAAGCCAAGCGAGAAACAGATATACCTTTGCAGCAAGTCAAGCAAAAAATCAGGAGCTTTATGTGCTTGAAGCTGTTTTTCAGTTTACAGCAGGGCAGGAAAAGGAACATGCTGAGATTTTTTACGACCATTTAAGTTCCTTGGCAGGAGAAACCATTCATATAGAAGGAGGTTATCCTGTAGACCCTTCGGATACTATGGTTCAAATTTTAAGAGCAGCACAGCACAACGAATATGAAGAATATGAAGATGCTTATCAGGCATTCGGCGATAAGGCATCTGAAGAAGGATTTATTCCGGTGGCAACATCATTTTACAAGATTGCAGAGATTGAAAAGGTTCATGGAGACCGTTTCGGTAAATTTGCAGATTTAATGGAACAGGGAAAGCTCTTTGTTTCAGATGTGCAGTGTAAGTGGATGTGTCTTAACTGCGGACATATTGAGGAAGGAACTTCTGCTCCTGAAGTGTGCCCGGTGTGCAGACACCCTCAAGGATATTTTATAAGGCTTGGGCTTGCGCCGTACACTTGTTCATAATCGTTTATAATCATAAGCAAAAAGAGCATGTCTATGTTGGCATGCTTTTTTCTTTTATTTTTAATTTGTAGCAGCGTTTTTATTCCTGATTGTTATCCTCTTTGTTGAGGAAGGTAATTATGGAACCGGTAATTTCTCGTTTATTCTTTTCAGTAATTCCACAGTAGAGAATCGCCATGTTTGGGTTTTTTGATGCTAGAAATGTACATGATGTGAATACTGCGGTATCTTCGGACTTAATATTATCGCCTGAAAAATCTTTAAAAGCGTCTTTGAAATTCGCCGCCAATTCTTGGCTGTTGCCGCCGCCATCAAATATGTCATATTCGAGAGTGGAATCAAAATCTACACTGCATAATCCTGAAATCGTCTGATAAGACTCGACCATTTCCCTTAGATACTCTTCACTGTGGCTCATGGCAGTTACCTCGATAGTGAGACGATCATCATCGGTGGAAATATTTCCGATATTTGTTAATGCAACTATGTGTCCCGAATTATCCCTATTATAGACGCCGCACAAAGACGTATACAGCAGACTCACTATGTTGTCAGTCTTATCCTCAGTGAGGACTTTTGACGGTAGATCGGTTTCTTCGTACGTGTACTGTATTTGAGGGTAATCCGACGAATATTTATCATTAAAGGTTTCAATCGAACTTTTCACTTTTGACTTGAATTTAGAAAAGTCAGAACTGTTTATTACTAAAGTCATAGATGCAAAAGAAGGATTCATATCAGGAATATCGCCGCCTGAAATATCCGAAATTTCAAAAATTACCGACGTAGTTTTCAGATTGGCAAGAAGGCTTCCGAGAATCTTTATCGGATTAGGTATGCTGTCATCCTGAATTTCAGCAATACCGGAAGGGATATTTTCAATAGAAATTTTATATGCTTTGTCACCGTCAGGAGTATCATATTCCAGCTTGTCTGATAATCGGAAAAGTCTGTAGCCGCCGGTGGAGGAAGAAATCGTGTTTTTATAGGATTTACCTAAATAAAACAGCTTGGTATCATCTGTAAAATACGACTGAGATATGGAGGATACGCCTATTTTTTTGCCATTGCTTTCGGGACAGAAAATCACCTTATATTCTCCGTGATTTTTTGAATTCTTGGAGATAGTAAGGGCCGCAGCAATGGATTCTATATAATCTGACATATTATCCGAATCATATCCGCAAACTACTGCAACAGGGTCGGCGTCTTCAAAACCGCCAGTGGCATCTATGCTGAATATTATATTACCGTTTAAATCCTTTGCAGCGCTGATTTCTTTATTTTTTCCCCAGTGTAAAAGATAATCAGCCACAGCATCGTTGGAAGTCATAGAGCCAAGGGAATCGATAAAGTCGGTTTCATAAGCTGAAAATTTATCGTCTACGACTTCGCTTAACGTAGGAGTATCTTTCGTATTATGGCGCGTAATTAAAATTACGGTGGTTATTGCCGCAGCCAACAGTATAATTACAGCAATAATCATTATTACATTTCTTTTGTGCAATTTCCTCATTACCATTCACCCTTTATTTGTTTCATTTTAATATATCACCTAATATACCATAAAATTAGAAAAAAGGGAAGTAAGCCCTTTATATTTATTATCATAGTAAACATGTAATAGTTTCTTTGCGATATATCTTATATTGTCCGGCAAAAAAAACATTTAAAATCTAATTTTAATATTGACATGTGGCATATTTAGTAGTAAATTCTTAATGTATAGACTATATATTGTGGTGTTGACGTATAATTAATTATAAGAAAATGGAAATAAATTACAGAGGGAAAGGTAAAAAGGTATCAGAAACATGGATAGTATTAAAAAGATAGTAAAAAGAGATGGCAGAACGGTTCCTTTTGACGTTGATAAAATTGCCGACGCTATTTTTAAGGCTGCACAGGTTTTAGGCGGAAGAGACAGGGAAATGTCTGTATATTTGGCTAAACAAGTTGAATTGTATTTACTTGAAGTATGCCATAACCAGCTTCCAACTGTAGAACAGATTCAGGATGCTGTAGAAAAGATATTAATTGAAAACGGTCATGCACGTACTGCCAAGGAATTTATTCTTTACAGGGCAGAACGTACAAGAGTAAGAGACATGAACACAAAACTCATGAAAATTTATGAGGATCTTACTTTCAAAGAGGCCAAAGAAAATGAAATAAAACGCGAAAACGCCAATATTGACGGAAATACAGCCATGGGTACTATGCTTAAATACGGTTCTGAAGGCGCCAAGGAGTTTTACAAGATGTATGTAATCGATCCTAAGCATGTTAAGGCACATGAGGAGGGAGACATCCATATTCATGATATGGACTTTTATACCCTTACCATGACATGCTGCCAAATTGACTTGGTTGAGCTGCTTAAAGGCGGATTTTCAACGGGACACGGTCATTTAAGAGAGCCTAATGATATTGAAAGTTACGCAGCTTTAGCCTGTATAGCTATACAATCAAACCAGAACGACCAGCACGGCGGTCAGTCAGTACCTAATTTTGATTACGGCATGGCGCCGGGAGTACGAAAAACATACAAGAGACTTTACTGGACAAACCTTGGAAAGATGCTTGATTTTCTAAAAGATATTGAAAACGGCGCTGAAAGAATAAAAGAAATGGGGAAAAAAATCGAGGAGGAACACGGCGTTTGTCCTTGTATGGGAGATGACAGCAAATATAAAGAGATTGAACTGGCAGAGCTTAAAAAAATAGTTTCTGAGGAAGAAGCGAAGAAAATGCAGGACAGAAGCACAAATTTTACTGATAAGGAAATCATCAGAAAGACTTATCAGGCCATGGAAGCTTTTATCCACAATCTCAATACGATGCATTCAAGGGCAGGCGCGCAGGTGCCTTTCAGCTCAATCAATTACGGAACCGATACGTCACCTGAAGGCAGATTGGTAATGGAATGTATAATGAAGGCAACTGAAGCAGGTCTTGGAAACGGCGAAACCCCTATATTCCCTATTCAGATATTCAAAGTTAAAGAAGGGGTAAGCTATAACCCTGAAGACCCTAACTATGATCTGTTCAAGCTGGCATGTAAAGTATCAGCCAAAAGACTTTTCCCTAATTTCTCTTTCTTGGATGCTCCGTTTAATAAACAGTACTATGTTGCGGGAAATCCTGCTACGGAATGTGCGTACATGGGGTGCAGAACCCGTGTTATCGGAAACACCTACGATCCTACAAGAGAAATTGTATACGGAAGAGGAAATTTGAGTTTTACTTCCATAAACCTGCCTAGGCTTGCTATCAGGGCAAAAGGCGATATAGACTTGTTCTTTGAAAGTTTGGACCGGGTAATCGACCTTGCCATAGATCAGCTTTACGACAGATTTAAGATTCAATCGCAGAAAAAAGTAAGAAACTTTCCGTTCCTCATGGGTCAGGGAATTTGGATTGATTCAGACAAACTTGGTCCCGACGATACTATCGAGGAAGTGATCAAGCACGGTACGTTAACCGTAGGATTTATCGGCTTGGCAGAGTGTCTGAAAGCCCTTATAGGCGTGCATCACGGAGAGTCCAAAGAAGCTCAGAACCTTGGTCTTGAAATTGTCGGATATATGAGGAAGCGTATGGATGAACAGTCAAGACTGACAGGGCTAAACTGGTCGCTGATCGCAACTCCTGCAGAAGGATTGTCCGGCAGATTTGTGAGAATAGATAAAGAAAAGTTCGGTATCATCCCGGGAATTACAGACAGGGATTACTATACAAACAGCTTCCATATTCCTGTATACTATGATATTAACGCTTTTGAAAAGATCAAGCTGGAAGCTCCTTATCATGAACTTACCAACGGTGGTCATATTTCATATATTGAACTTGACGGCGACCCTCTTAAGAACCTTGACGCTTTTGAAAAGGTAGTAAGATGTATGAAGGAGTCAGGCATCGGATACGGTTCAATAAACCATCCTGTAGACAGAGACCCTTGCTGCGGTTACACGGGAATCATAGATAATGAATGTCCTCAGTGCCACAGAAAAGAGGGAGAGGGCGACGTTGGTTTTGAAAGGATCAGAAGAATAACAGGTTATCTGGTTGGAACTATGGATCATTGGAATAACGCCAAGCGAGCCGAGGAAAAGGACAGAGTAAAGCATAATACCAATGAATCTGAAATGGAAATTTTATAATAGCTGCATATTAAATTTGCAATATAATAAAAATACAAATGAGGTGCAATTAAAGTGGCAGATGAAAAGAAAGCTATAAGAATTGCCGGAGTTGTAAGAGAATCTATAGTAGATGGTCCGGGGCTGCGCTTTGCAGTGTTTTGCCAGGGCTGTCCTCACGGATGTAAGGGTTGCCATAACATGGCAACCCATGATTTTTCAGGGGGATATGACTGCGAGATTTCTAAAATTCTTGAGGCCATAGATAAAAATCCATTGCTGGATGGAGTGACATTCAGCGGCGGAGAACCTTTCTGTCAACCGGAGGCTTTTTACAACCTGGGCGTTGAAGTTAAAAAGAGAAACCTTGATATAGTTACTTATACAGGTTTTACTTATGAGGAACTTATTGCGATGTCCCAAAAGGATGATTGGGTTCAATGTCTGATGGATGTAACAGATTTACTAATTGAAGGTAGATTCATGGAGGAACAAAGGGATTTGACCTTGTTGTTCAGAGGCAGCGGCAATCAAAGAATCATAGATATGAATTTGACCCGACAAAAGGGAGCTCCCGTTCTTTCTGAAAAATATATGAATAATTAAATAGAAGTATCTCTGATTTTTAATTATTAAACTGCGGCACATGTATTGCAAACGCACAAAAAAATTTTATAAAAAAGAAAAAAGTGCTTGAAACAACTGGATTGTTTGTGATATACTAATCTGTGTTCGAGTGCGAACAGTTAATTTTTATGAAAAATATGCTACGGCTTATAATATACTAAAGGAGGTGCGGTAGATGTCAAGAAAATGTGAAATTTGCGGTAAAGGACAGGTATCCGGAAACAACGTTTCTCACTCAATGAGACATACAAGAAGAAAATGGAACGCTAACATTCAGACTGTAAGAGTTGTTGATGAAAACGGAGCAGTTAGAAGAGCTAACGTATGCACAAGATGCATCAGGTCCAATAAAGTAAACCGTGCCATTTAATTAAAAAAGAATTTAGAGAACTCGCGGATTTGATGTGAGTTCTTTTCTTTTATACGCAAATATATCAGTAAGGATCAACGGAGGAGATCACAATGAAAGATACTGCGATGGGAACTAAATGCGTTCAAGGAGGATATCATCCTAAAAACGGCGAACCTCGCCAGATTCCTATTATTCAGAGTACAACCTTTAAATATGACACAGGTGATGCTATGGGCAAACTTTTTGACCTTGAAGCAAGCGGGTATTTTTATTCCAGACTTCAAAACCCTACAGTAGATACTGTGGCTGCAAAAATTTGTAATCTTGAAGGCGGAACTTCTGCTATGCTTACATCCTCAGGGATGGCTGCTAATTTTCTCGCTGTTTTTAACATATGCGGCTGTGGAGACCATCTGGTATCCTCATCGACGATCTACGGAGGAACTTACAACTTATTCTCGGTTACGATGAAGCGAATGGGTATTGAAGTTACTTTTGTTTCACCTGATTGCAGTGAAGAAGAACTTAACTCTGCTTTCCGCGAGAATACGAAAGCCGTTTTCGGAGAAACCATAGCCAATCCTGCGCTTAATGTACTGGACATAGAAAAGTTTGCTAAAGCTGCTCACGATCACGGTTGTCCGCTGATTATTGACAATACTTTTCCAACGCCGGTAAACTGTAGGCCTTTCCAATGGGGAGCTGATATCGTAACTCATTCCACCACCAAATATATGGACGGTCACGGCAGTACAGTTGGAGGAGCAATTGTGGATAGCGGCAAATTTGACTGGACCAAATATGCAGAAAAATATCCGGGACTTTGTACACCTGACGAAAGTTATCACGGAATTACATATACCGAACGTTTTGGACTTGAGGGCGCATATATCACTAAGGCTACCGCCCAACTGATGCGTGACCTTGGAGTTACAGCGGCGCCTATGAGCGCGTATATTCTTAATCTGGGACTTGAAAGCCTCCATGTGAGAATGAAACGCCATTGTGAAAATGCCATGGAAGTAGCAAAATATCTGGAAAAGAGCGATAAAGTCTCATGGGTAACATACCCTGAACTGGAATCTTCAAAAGATTTTGAGCTTGCAGAAAAATACCTTCCAAACGGAGCTTGCGGTGTGGTAAGTTTCGGCGTAAAAGGAGGAAGACAAGCGGCTAAAACATTTATGGAAAATCTTAAATTAATTGCAATAGAAACTCACGTTGCAGACGCTCGTTCCTGCTGTTTACACCCCGCAACCACCACTCATCGCCAGATGAACGACGAAGAGCTGATAGCCGCAGGAGTTATGCCGGACCTTGTAAGAATATCATTAGGTCTTGAAGACGCAGGGGACTTAATCGCTGATATAGAGCAGGCTCTTGCAGCAATTTAAAGATTGTTATTTATATTTGGAAGAGATAATTGAGTACACTTGGGAGGATAAAAAATGCCTATTAAAATACCTGATAATTTACCGGCGGTTCAGACCCTGGCAAAAGAAAATATATTTGTAATGACTGAAACACGCGCCATTACTCAAGACATAAGACCACTTAGAATTCTGTTGCTTAACCTTATGCCTAAAAAGATCGAAACTGAAACGCAGATTTCAAGAATTTTGGGTAACACACCTCTTCAAATTGAGCTTACGCTTGTTAGGGTAAAGTCTCATGAATCGCATAACGTGGCGGAACAGCATCTGATTTCGTTTTATAAAACCTTTGATGAAGTCAAAGAAGAAAAGTTTGACGGTATGATAATTACCGGCGCTCCGGTTGAACTTCTTGAATTTGAGGAGGTAGATTATTGGCAGGAGCTTACTGAGATTATGGAGTGGACTAAGACTAACGTTCACAGCACATTGCATATCTGCTGGGGAGCGCAGGCAGGACTATACTACCATTACGGCATTAAAAAGAAACTTTTGCCTCAAAAGATGTTTGGAGTGTATCCGCATACTGCAGATTATCCTCATTCTATGCTTTTAAGGGGATTTGACGAGGTTTTTAACGTGCCTCATTCAAGATACACGACGGTGGACAGAGAAGATATTGAAGCAGTTCCCGAACTGAAGATTTTAGCATCTTCAGAACAGGCAGGGGTATATCTGGTATCGAAAAACGGCGGCAGGCAGTTTTTTGCTATGGGTCATTCAGAGTACGATACGCTGACATTAGACGCCGAATATCGCAGAGATCAAGCTGCCGGACTTGGAACCGCCATACCTGAAAACTATTATCCGGACAATAATCCGGACAATGCTCCTGTTGCCAACTGGAAGGCACATGGAAGTTTGCTGTATATAAACTGGCTTAATTACTTTGTTTACCAGTCTACGCCGTATGACTTAACCACATTGAAAAACGAGGAGAACAGCCAAAACGGCGATTAGATCCATAAACCATAAACCGGATTAAAACAGATTAAAATACAATACAATTGCAATAAAAAATCGCTTTTGCCTTTCCTTTGACAAAAGCGATTTTTTATCTTTTAAGTAGGGTGAAACCGCAAATTATGAGCAGAATTCCAAGCAAAATTATCCACGCTTTAGGAGGGAGGAAAAATGCGCAGAGAGTCACTGCGCCAAAAACCAGAAGCACGAAACCTATATCCTTGGTTTCTCTATATATGTCAAAACATTTTTTTTTACGAAAATTATTGTTCATTATGTTCACCCCATATAATCTATGAAAAAAAGTAGGAAAGTGTGCAAAATTATGTTATATTATTTATAAAAGAAAGGGAAAAGACATGTCTTTAGAACGAATATCAGAATACGGAAAAATTAAACTCAATGACAATATATTTGCTAAAGTAGTATTAAATGCTGTCTCAAAAACCGGCGAAAAGGTTTTTTGCGCCTCTCCAAAAGGGAAAATACTCGGAGGCATCGACCAGAAAGTCTCCACAGGCGAACTGGCATCAAATATTAAAATTTCAGAAACCCAGAACGAATACTTACTTGAATTTTCGGTGGTAATGGCTTTTGGCGCCAGCATTAAACAAAACTGCGGAAAGATTTTGGATCATATCGAAAAAGAGATGAGAACAATGTTTCCCGATAAAGGCGGAAGAATCATTTTAAAAATAGTAGGGGTAAAGTCTAAAAAGATAGCCGTAAGAAATATACAGATTGTGAGAGAATATGAATCTTAAAGACAGCGTAAAAGAAATTAAAGGCGTTGGGGACAAACGAAGTCAGCTTTTGGAAAAACTTAATATAAGAACGATTGAGGATTTGCTGCTTTTCTTTCCAAGGAGATATGAAGACAGACGCATGCCTGTTACAATAATGGAAGCGCCTTTTAATCAAGATGTTTTACTTGAAGTACGAGTAGTACGAAAACAGATGGGCGGTGGATATGGAAAGAAAAAATTGCTTAAGGTACTTGTAGAAGACAACACCGGCAATGTGGAACTTCTTTTTTTTAACGGAAAATTTCTTTCGTCGTATTTTGAACCCGGAAATGAAATGACTTTATTCGGGAGAATCAATCTAAATAACGGCAGAAGGCAGATGGCTCATCCTGAATTCCATCGCAGGGGAGATAAAGGTGATGTCAGAGGGCTTTTTCCGGTATATCCTCTAACAGAGGGACTTTCTCAGAGTCAAATGCGCTCGATGCAGCTTGCAGTAAGAGGGGAAGCAAAGAAGATTCAAGAATGGATGCCGGAAACAATAGTAAGAGAAAATAACTTGTGCGAACCATCTTATGCTATCGAAAATATACATTTTCCTTTGTCTGAAAAGTCGGTTATTCAAGGGCGTTACAGAATGATATTCGAGGAGCTGCTTGTCTTGCAGACAGGATTGTTTTATATAAAAAACGATATAAAGTCTGCGGAAAAGGGTGCGGCGATTAATAAAGACGTTTCTATTCAACCGTTTTTAGACAGGCTGCCGTTTAAACTTACACCGGGGCAGGAAAAGGTTTTTGCTCAGGTGGAAAAGGATCTGGAAAGCGATCGGCCTATGAATAGATTGGTACAGGGGGATGTAGGCTCAGGTAAAACTGCTGTAGCGCAGCTTGCCATGTATAAAACCGTAAAAAGCGGTTTTCAGGCAGTTATGATGGCTCCTACAGAACTTCTTGCAAAACAGCATATTGCCACTTTAAAACGTGATTTTGAGCCTCTGGGCATAGAATGTAGACTTTTGTCCGGAAGTACTAAATCTAAGGAAAGAACAGAAATTTTGGAATCTCTTGAGTCGGGAAAAATAGATATTTTGGTGGGAACTCACGCTATAATTCAATCTGACGTAAAATTTGCCAAACTGGGACTTGTTATAACCGACGAACAACATCGTTTCGGAGTAAATCAGCGAACCCTGCTTGCTCAGAAGGGCAGCAATCCTAATATTCTGGTAATGACGGCAACGCCTATTCCACGGACATTGGCAGTAATTCTGTACGGCGACTTGGATATTTCTGTAATAGATACGCTTCCGGCAGGCCGCAAAACGATAAGAACATATTTAAGATATCAAAACAGCAGACCTAAAATATATGATTTTGTGGAAACTCAGGTAAAAGAAGGCAGGCAGGCTTATGTAGTAGCTCCGCTCATTGAAGAATCCGAAATGATCGACTGTAAGTCAGCCGATGAAATTCATAAAGAGCTTTGCAGCCTTTACCCTAATCTTAGGATCGGCCTTGTACACGGGGCGATGAAACAACAGGAAAAGGACAGCGTCATGGAAGACTTCTCCAAGGGTTTAATCGATGTGCTTGTATCCACAGTGGTAATTGAAGTGGGAATAGACGTCGGCAACGCTACCGTTATGGTGATAGAAAACTGCGAACGATTTGGATTGGCACAGCTTCACCAGCTTAGAGGAAGAGTGGGAAGAAGCGCACATCAGTCCTATTGTATTCTCATATGTGGTTCGGACAGCGAGATTGCAAGAAAACGCAATGAAATACTGTGTTCTACGGAAGATGGCTTTCGGATTGCGGAGGAAGATTTGAAACTCCGAGGTCCGGGTGAATTATTTGGAACGCGCCAGCACGGAATCCCCGAACTGAATATAAGCGATTTGGTTAAAGACGTGGAGATTTTGGATAAAGTGCGTTTTGTTGCTCATGATATAATCGAAAGAGACCCTGAGCTTGAAGAACCTGAAAATCAGATCTTAAAGGAAAGGATCAAAAGGATGTTTGGAGAGAAGATACAGCTCAGGCTTTAAAATTTAAGTAACAAAAAAGACTCGTGAATTCAGCGAGTCTTTTTTGCATTTATTCAATCTTATAGGTTATTTTCCTGCTAACTGTCTTTCAGCCATTTCAACTAACTTCTTAGTCATATATCCGCCAACATAACCGTTCTGTCTAGCAGTAAGGTTACCCTTGTCAGCCTGATCGTAGTTAGTTAAGCCAAGTTCATTAGCTACTTCTGTCTTTAAGCTGTTTAATGCAGGTTTAGCATTAACGTTCATCTTATCTTGTAATGACATTTTGTTCACCTCCTATTACACTACTAGTTTTACACGGGGCGTATTTTATATGCAATGCAATAAATGGAGAAGCTGGGCGTCTTTGGAAAACTTTAAAATGATGAAATATTTGCATTTATTTATGAATTAGGTTAATATATTTATTATTGCAATTTTTTAAAAATTTAATTTACAAAAGGATATATAAAATATGAGAATTATCACTGGAGATTTTAAGGGCAGACGTTTAGAAATGCCTGAAAATAACCGTATAAGACCTACCACTGAAAAGGTAAAGGAAGCTATTTTCAGCATAATTGCAGGCAATCTTAAAGATGCTGTATGCGTTGATCTTTTTGCCGGAACAGGTAATTTGGGGCTGGAAGCGCTGTCAAGAGGCGCCGGAAAGTGCTATTTTGCCGATAATTCCAGAGAAAGTTTGGATTTGATAAAGAGAAATATTGAAATGTGCCGCGCTCAGGATTGGTCCACGATTATTCCCGGAGAATTTGAAAAAGTTCTAATGCGCCTGGGTGAAAAAGAGGAAAAAATAGACATTTTCTTTTTAGATCCTCCTTATAAAAAAGGACTTTACAACAAGTGCTTTGAACTTATAAATAAGTTTAATCTACTTGCTGAAGAAGGTATAATTATTGCCGAACATAACATCCACGATGTAATGGAAGATGAGATTTGCGGATTCGTAAAAATAAAAGAAAGGACTTACGGAAGCGTTGTAATTACAATATATGGTTGATTAGATGCTGCTAATGTGTTAAAATAATTACCAATATTAAATATATATACAGAGGAAGAAATGATTACAAAAGCTTTATATGCAGGGTCATTCGACCCGCTTACATTGGGACATTTAGATATAATCGAAAGAGCAGCAAATATTTTTGATGAAGTCGTTGTAGGTGTAGTTGTAAATCTTCAAAAGCAAACTATGTTTACTTTTGAAGAACGTATGGAAATGATTAAAGAAGTAACAAGGCATCTTCCCAACGTTACTGTAGATATGTGCAACGGCTTGCTTGCCGACTATGTTAATAATAATGGATTTAATGTGGTTGTTCGAGGGCTTAGAAGCGTCTCAGACTTTGACTCCGAAAAACAGATGGCGCAGCTCCATCAATTTTTATACAAAGATAAAGTAGAGACAGTATTTTTAATCTCCGATTCTAAATACGATTTTATCAGTTCGACTATGGCCAAACAGGTCATTTCGCTGGGCGGAAACGGTGATATGCTGGTTCCTCCTTATATACTAAAAATAATGAAAGGAAAATTGGGCAAGTAAATGGAAGATACAACAAAAGTTTTAGACTTATTGGATGAATTGGAAGATATAATGGAGGAAGCTACTGCCGTTCCTCTCACTAATAAAGTTGTCTTGGAGGCGGAAGAAGTTTTTTCCATCGTCAAAGACATCAGATTGTCTCTGCCTGATGATATGCAGCAAGCTAAATGGATCAGAGAAGAAAGAGACAGACTTCTTGCTGATGCCAAGACTGAATACGAGAGAATTATCCGTGAAGCAAAGAAACAGGCTGATTATCTGGTAGAGACAGACGATATTACTAAGAGAGCCACTAAGCTTGCCAATGAAATAATTGAAGACGCAGAAGTAAATTCCAGACTTCTTAAAATGAAAACTTACGATTATGTGGACAAGATGCTTTACGATATGCAAGGTAAAATGGATGAACTGAATATGAAATATTTCGGTGAAATGTATTCAAATTTAGCGCATACTTTTGAAGAAATAGGTCAGACGCTAAACGATAATAGAGAAGAAATTAAAAAATTAGCATATGAAACCCAAAGTGAGGGTAAATCTCAAAACGGTGAAAAATAAATGGAACCTATGAAAATTAATGATAATTTAGCTGCTCAAAAGGACTATAAACAAGGACTTATCTCCGCTGTGGGATGCAGCGTATGGTGGGGGATAATGCCAATTTACTGGCAGTGGCTCAGACCAATAGAATCATCGGTAATAATATTTTACCGTATTCTGCTGGTAGCAGTGGTATCTTTAATTGCCGCGCTGGTTAAATACAATCCTAAAGAAATATTTGAACCCTTAAGAGATAAAAAGTTAGTCCTTAAATACATTATTGCAAGTATAATTATTACGGCTAACTGGTCCATATATATATGGGCAGTTAACGCAAATTTTGTAATACAAACATGCATAGGCTATTATATTGAACCGCTCATGGTGTGTATTTTCGGTGTAATTTTATTTAAAGAGAAACTTTCAAAATATAAGAAAATTGCTCTTGCTTGTGCTTGCCTTGGAGTTGCGGTTATAATAATATATTTTAAAGAAGTTCCTATGATTGCTCTGGGTTTGGCAGTAACTTTTTCTATATATGCGGCGATGAAAAAGAATCTTTCTAGACCTCCGATCATTTCCCTTCTATATGAGACTATTTTTATTGCACCTATAGCTTTGGCTGTTGTCATATATATTGAGGTTACAGGAAAAGGAGCGATAGGAGTGGGCGAACCATATCAATATGGATTATTGATGTTCTGCGGTCTGTTTACTGCATTCCCTTTAGGATTGTTTGCAGATGCGGCGAACAAAATTAATTTATTCGCTCTTGGTCTTACAGATTACATATCTCCTACACTGGCGCTGCTTATAAGTATTTTTATTTTTAAAGAACCGTTTGAAAATGTCCAACTTGTGGCATTTACAATAATATGGATAGGGCTTGTTTTCTTTAGTTGGGGTGAATTTAAAGATTACAGGCAATTTAAGGAGATTTTAAATGAATGAGGAATATAAATCCGAAAATTTAAACTCAACTAATGTGCTCTTATGCTCGTTTATGCGATTATGGGAGCCTTTTTGCTTTCGAGTGAAAAATTTGTCTATTCTTTGTTTATTCTAAGAAAATTATGAAGTGAACAGCATAGAGGAGAAACAACAATTATGGATACAGAAGAGAATGTATTTTATGTGCCGGAGGATAACGGTCATTATAAAAATTATCCCAACCATGATAGAAATGATTATCCTGAGCCGCTTGTAAGAGTAACAGCCGGTATGGGAGGCGAGGCAGTTTTAATTTTAGGAAGCGAAAAGACCGGTCTATACGATTGTGGGATGGCATGTTTCGGTGACAAACTGGTACATAATATTAAATCCGTTCTTAAAAAAGAGAACAGGACATTAGATTACGTTTTTATGTCTCATACCCATTACGACCATATAGGCGCACTGCCTTACATAATTGAGGAATGGCCTGACGTAAAAGTGTGCGGAAGCGAAAAAGCCGTAAAGGTTTTTGAAAGCCAAGGGGCAAAGGATACCATGGTAAGGTTAGGGAATAAAGCTAAAGATATATATTCATGCAAAGATATTGAAATACATGCTGATAATTTGCGAGTGGATATTGTGCTTAAAGAGGGGGATCAGATTTCCCTTGGAAAAGAAAAGATTGTTGCCTATGAGACAAAAGGACATACGGATTGTTCAATGAGCTATATGCTTCTTCCTCAAAAGATTCTTTTCACTAGCGAATCAACAGGAGTAAACGTTAGTCCGGATTTCATGTATCCGTCAATTTTGAAAAGTTACGATGCAGCTATTGAATCTGCCAAAAAACTCAAAAAATTGGATATTAATTATATTGTTGCAATCCATTACGGAGTGCTTCCCCCTAATGCAAATTCAAGTTTTTTCGATAAATTTATGGAGGCTGCTTCATATGAAAAAAATTTAATTGAAAAATGTATTAAATCAGGATACTCCGTTGAGGAGACTTTGGAAGAACATAAAAAAGTATATTGGACTGAGGAAAGAAGTAAAAATCATCCCTATGATTCATATAAACTAAACACAGAAATAACAATTAAATTACTTATGAGAGGTAAGTAAAATGAAAGATTATGAAAAGCT
>CAZYWO010000021.1:0-19528 GCA_964651095.1 uncultured Oscillospiraceae bacterium
TATTTATGTTTCAAACCAATACGTCGTATCCGGAGAAAGCAGTAAATCTATTACTGCTGTTGAGAAGACCAGAATTATCGTACAAGAAGGAACGAAAGAACCGGTAATATACATACTGAACTTCAACAATGTCACTACAGTAGCAGACAATGCAAAATTATTATCTTTAAGTGTAGTTCCCGGAAATGGAATTGAGTATAATCCAAACGACAGCAATCAGATAATAATTGATGTGGCAGAAAACGTTTCAGCCGTTAGACTGACAGGTATTACTGCATCGGATGAGGCTGTAATGACCCTCTCTGGAGGTCAATTGACTCAAAGCGAGACTTTATCATATGACAGTCCATCAGTTCCGCTTAAACTCAGCAGCGGCAGAAACGAATTTACTTTAACAGTAAAGTCTGCAAGCGGAAATAATACTGAAACCTACTTGATCATCATAAACCAAAAAACTACGGCAACCCAAGAAGGCATACAAGTAACTTTCAGTTTATTAGGAGATAAGATCCACTATGATAAGAGCAGCGGGGAATATACAGGCACACATTCCGCTCAAACTTGGATTTCGGCTATAAAAGTAAATATGCCGGATGGTTCTACAGTAAAAGACCTTACGGAAATGATGCTGATGAATTATAACTTAAGTTATGTAACCGATGGTACTTATATTTCTGAAATAAACGGTTTAGCTCATTTTGACAATGGACCGAATTCAGGTTGGATGTACCGCCAAAACGGATTAATTGCAGACGAAGGTTATGCGACCCGTAAATTGCAAAACGGAGACATAATTAAATGGTTCTACACAGATGATTATACTAAAGAAACAGGATATGAGGGCAATTGGGATTCAGTAAATCAATCAGCCGCACAAGCGCCAACAATTACTTTGACCGATGAAACCGGAACTGTAATTACCGATGGAGGAAGCGCTGTTTATGACCCTGCGACAGGCATCTTGACTATAACCCCTGCTCAAGGATATGAAATCAAAGACGTCAAAGTAAACGGCGTATCTAAAGGAGCTGTAACTAGTATAAAAGGACTGACCAAAGACGATAAAGTTACCGTAATTTTTGCAAAAACAGAAGATAATGATGAAGATGCTGCAAAATGGGAAAAAATTAAAGCCGGTGTAGAAGCTACTACTATTAAGCTGCGTACTATCGGTGTGGGCAAGGGATACATTAAAGTGAAGTGGACTAAGTCTAAGGGTTATAAAGTAGACGGATATCAAATATTCCGTTCTTTAAAGAGATACAGCGGTTTTGGAAAGAAACCTTTCTTTACCAAACCAAGCAGCAAACTCAGTGATACCTATAAGAACACAAAAGCTTTAAAGAGTGGAACTCGTTATTACTATAAAGTTCGCGGTTATCGTATTATTGAAGGGAAAACATACTATACCAAGTGGTCCAACAAGGCATGGTGGATAGCTAAATAGCTAAAACCACTAAAGCCGGCTAAATTCAACCAACTAGGCGACTAAATGGAGATTGACAAAATTTCAAGGGTGGGGGTATACTATAAGCAGTGAAAAACACAAATAAAAGAAAGGGCAAAAAGATGAAGAAGATTTTAATTTCACTGCTGTGCATTATTATGGTCGTGTGTTTTATGCCAGCTATGGCATTTGCAGACAGTTCATCGACTCAGACAGAAGATTTTATTTTAAAGGTTTTAAATAACGATGGTTCTGCTAAATATTACGACAGCTTGGCTGAGGCATCCCAAAACATTTCAGATGGAGATACAATGGTAGTGCTAAAGAGTTTTGAAACTACCGGCGGAATTACTGTTGATAATAAAAGCATAATATTGGACCTCAATGGTAAGACCGTTACCAGGACAAACGAAGGATCGCTTGTACGCGTTAATAACGGAGGCGGTGTTAAGATTACCGACAGCAGTTCTGATAATACAGGTAAACTGGTCGGTCAAGAAGGAGTTCTTTGGATTGAAGGCGGTAAAATAGAGCTTTCAGAAGGAACTGTTAAATGCGCAGGATATTGGGAATATCCCCAAGGAAGCGGAACCCCTCTGGGGTAATACAGCAGTTGAGATAAAAGGATCTAAGACGGATATTGACAACTACAGCAAATTTATCATGGGCGAAAATGCGGTGATCACCTCAGTTAGCTCAGCCAACGGTTCAACTGTAGGTACAGGATATGTAATGATAGATAATAATGACTCCGGCACTGCATACGGCGCTGAGGCGGATATAAGGGGCACAATTGAAAATGCTATACTTTATATTAACAGAAACGTTACTGCTGTAACTGGCGAGATTCCTACATTTAACGTATATGAAACTGCAACAGTAAATGGAGGCATTTATGCTGCCGGATATGCTAAGTGGAACATTATGGGAGCAAAAATTACCGGTGATACCGGCATAGAAATTCGTGCCGGAGAGTTAAATATTACAGGTGATGCTGAAATAACAGGAACTGCAAGACCGACTTCCGTTGAACCTAATGGAAACGGAGGAACTACATTAGGCGCTGGAATAGCTGTTGCCCAGCATACCACTAATTGCCTATCAGTGTAAATATTGAAAGCGGCACTATTAAGGGTTTCAGCGCATTATACCAAAGCAATCCACAAGGCAATGACGAAGAATCAATCGGAAAAGTTAATATAAATGTTACAGGTGGAAATTTTGAAGCCATCAATGGCGGAACATTGGCTGTATACAGTGAAAATAAAACAGGATTTATTTCCGGAGGCTATTTCAGCTCTGACCCTACCGCATATGTTGCAAAAGGAAAAACTATTGTAAGCAACGACAGCAGTACATACGCTTATAAAATCGGAGATGCAACTACGGTGGGTGACGCGGAAGTTTATACTGCACCTGATGCTGCTCCAGCAGTAACAGTTCCCGATACGATAACAGAAAAGGAAGCTTTAGAAACAGCGATTAAAGAGTCCACATCTTCGGGATTAAGTGCGGAAGCTGCTGCTGTTGCAGGCGACTCACAAAAGATAACTGACGCAGATGTTCAAACAGGAGTTGAAAAAGGTAAAGAGGCTGGTATTATAGAAAATAATGCCGAAGCAGACAGTATAAAACTTGTTGTCCAGCCATATATGGATATTGAGGTGAAGAGTTATGAAGCATCAGAGACTTCAAAACAGCTTGAAGTGGAAATTACACCGAAATATAATTTACTTGCAACTACAAGCGATACTCCTATTGACAACTTAAATACTACAGAAACAGACCAAGAGCGAAACGCTGTAGTTATTGCCAGTGGTCTTGACCTTCCGGTAAGTAATAATACAAAAGTTGCAATTTCTTTCCAGCTTCCAAAGAATTTTATTACAGCCGATGAAATGAACCAAGTCTTTGTAGATCATATTAAAAAAGACGGAAGCAAGGAAACCTATAAGGCTGACGTGACAAGCGCGCAAGATGGTGAAGATACTATCTATACTGCTTCATTTACCACAAATGGTTTCAGTGATTTTATATTTAAAGTTGATTCACGCACGGCAGTTGTGAAGTTTGGTTCAGATGCAGAAGAAACCACTCTTACAATCGCTGATATAAATAAAGCTTTGCCGGAGGAGACTGCGCCGACGGGTAAGCATTTTGGAGGCTGGCAGTTTGAAGGAATTGACGGAACATATACAAAATTAACTGATGAACTCTTCACAGCTTTAGTGGAAAAGGGAGAAACGGTTGAAGCTGTACCATACTTCTATACTTCATCCTCAAGCAGCAGCTCCACTGTTGACGCTGCTCTTAAAGCTGCTAAGACGCAAGCCGCATCAGATGTAGTAAATTATGTTGATACAGCCGATTACGAGGAGGCAGAACAGGCGGAAATTAAGACCATCATAGATAAGGCGAAGAGCGATATTGAAGCTGCTGAAACAGTAGAGGAAGTAAAAGCTATTGAAGCCGCAGTTAAAGAACAGTTGGACAAGATTGAAACAGCCGCAGAAAAAGCTTTAATCAAGTTTATTGGAGAAATTAAGCTTGCAGCTCGCTCAAAGCAGGTTACGCTGAAAAATGGCAAGAAGGCTGTAAAGATTACGTGGAAGACCGTAGAAGGTGAAAAAGTAGATTTCGACGGCGTGGAAATCTACAGATCAGTGAAGAGATATTCAGGATACGGAAAGAAACCTATCTACACTTCAAAATCAGACAGATACTACAACACAGCCATTAAGACCGGAACTAAGTACTATTACAAAGTGCGCGGATTCAAATATGTAAACGACGAAAAAGTTTACACCCAGTATTCTCTTAAAGCATGGAGAACAGTTAAATAATTTAAAACTAAAACCACCGAAGGGAAAAACCTTTCGGTGGTTTTTATATGACTTATATAATTATGTTGATATACTACTTGTTTTCATATTCCTTTATAGTGTCTTCAATTCTGCTTTTGACTATTTCCGCCAGCTCTGCGGCTTTTAAATCCTTGTACTCATCAGGGTAAATAGGCTTTAAAAAATGAAGCTGCACTGTAACAGGTTTAGAGCCTTTCTGGTCGAACACCTTGTAAGTATCGATTATTGCCACGGGGACAACAGGGCACTTTGCTTTTACTGCACACCTAAAGCTGCCGCCATGAAAGTCCAGCATCCGGTTGCCGTTTCTGCTTCTTGTCCCTTCCGGAAAAATCAGATAATTACGGCCGCCGATTACCTCTTTGGTAACATTTTGAATTACCTGCAAGGATTGGCGCGGGTCATCCCTGTCCATTGCAAAGGACTTGGAGCAGGCAGCAATTTGCTTTATAAAAGGAACATTTGCAACTTCCTTCTTATATACGGCTGCTATAGGAGTTTCACAGCCGTATACTATTGCAACCATATCGAACAATCCCTGATGGTTGCTGTAGATTAAAAAACCGCTTTCCTTCGGAATGTTTGCCTGACCGTATATTTTTAAATCTATGTTCCCGGAATCAACGCCCATTTTAAGAATGTAACGTATATGTTTATATTTTTCATCTTCAGAAAATTCATCTGTATGTTTCGCATAATGACAAAGTTTAACATAGGCAGGCGGTACTTTAAGAAAGTTCTTAAGTACCATCAATACAATTCGGTTCATTCGGTTACCTCCAGTAACTTTATAATAAGTCGTACAAAACTCTTACAAAAAAGAGCACAAGCACAACAATCATGATCGGCTTAACGATTTTCGAGTCGTGTCTGTCGAAACAAGCGGCTCCTATGTAATTCCCAAGAGCGTTAAAAACACCTGCAACAAGCCCAAGCAGTATTAATGTTTTGCCGTTGATGAGAAAGACCACTATCGAAGTGACATTGGTTGTAAGGTTGATAATTTTTGTTGTTCCGTTAGCTTCTTTAAGAGGCATGTGAGCCATAGAAGTTAACAGAAGCAGTAGGAAAGTCCCTGTGCCCGGACCGTAAAATCCGTCGTACATTCCGATAAAAAATGCAGAAAGCATACTGACTGTACGGGTTCGGCCGAAAGACAAAGGTTCTTTTTCTATAATGAGGGCTTTGCTTCTCATAACGTAAAACGCAGTTACAGGCAGTATGATGAGCATTATAATCTTAAAATAATAATCATCTATGCCAAGGGCTATATGTGCGCCCAGCCATGAGCCTGCCACTGCACAAACGGCACAATGGGCGGCAATTTTCCAAGGCACATATCCTTTGCGTATAAAGTGAGCGACAGTGATTGAAGTTCCCATTCCTGAGCTTAATTTATTGGTAGCGATTGCATTATGAACCGGCAAACCTGAAATCAAATATGCGGACAATGATATAAGACCGCCGCCTCCTGCTATGGCATCCACAAAACCGGCGGTAAAAACAAGCGGACATATTATTATGAAATGCTGTAATGTGAGTTCCATGTAAACTGCTCCTAAATTTGCTGTTTGCCGACTTAACCTTCGCCAAATTTCAATTTGATAATACATCCTTAACGAAAATGTTTCCACTAATAATTATATAAATTATTAAAAATAAATCAAGGACTGTATTGAAATTATATTTTTGCATGAATTAGGTTTCGGTGTTATAATTATAAAAGTTTTGTTAAAAAAATTCTTTTATAAAAATTACATCATTCTATGGAGAGCAGAAATGAAGAATTCGGATAAAAAAGTTAGTACTATAAAGTCAGAAAGGTCAGAAGGAGAGTCAAAATCAGAAACGAGTCAAGAGCCTAAGGCATCTAAGCCGCAAGCGGAGGTGAAAACAGGAGGCAATCCGTTGGGAATAGCTCCGGTAGGCTCACTTCTAAGAAAATTTGCAGTTCCAAGTATTGTGGCAATGCTTGTAAGCGCTTTATATAATATTGTGGACCAGTTTTTCATAGGCCAGAGGATTGGCGAACTGGGAAATGCAGCGACTAATGTGGCCTTTCCCTTATCAACGATATGCACTGCATTGGCGTTGCTGCTTGGTATTGGTTCTGCATCTGCATTTAACCTTGCGATGGGACGGGGAGAAAAAGAGAAGGCTCTCTACTATATAGGAAATGCAGCAGTTCTGCTTTTTGGTTTTGGAACGGTTCTATGCCTTATTGCTCAAATATTTTTAGAACCTATGCTGCTTTTTTTCGGATCACCTGACGGCGTGTTGGGATACGCTGAAGAATATGTAAGGATCGTATCCTTTGGCTTTCCATTCTTAATTCTGTCAAATGGCGGAACTCATCTGGTGAGAGCAGACGGAAGTCCAAAATATTCGATGATGTGCAATCTAACGGGAGCCATAATAAATACCATATTAGATCCGATATTTATATTTGTATTAAATATGGGGATGTCAGGGGCAGCTCTGGCGACAATTATAGGTCAGATAATTTCGGGATTTATGGTTTTCAGATATCTTTGCAACTATAAGGCAGGAAAACTGACCGCAGAACACCTTCGACCTCAAAGACAATATGCCGGATATGCGATGAGTTTGGGATTGGCACAATTCTTTAATCAGCTTGCCATGATGGTAGTTCAGGTTGTCATGAATAATTCGCTTACGTATTACGGAGCGATGTCGATTTACGGAGAATCGGTTCCTTTGGCGTGCTCAGGAATTATAAATAAAGTAAGTTTAATATTTTTCTCTATATGTATAGGAATTGCACAGGGGATGCAGCCGATTTCAAGTTTTAATTATGGAGCTAAACAGTATGAACGTGTTAAACAGGTGCTTAAGTTGAGCCTTATGGCAGGTTCAGCGGTATGCATTACCGCCTTTGTGATGTTTCAATTATTCCCAAGACAGATTATCGGTCTTTTCGGAGATGGATCGGAGATGTATTTCACCTTCGCAATAAGATATTTCCACATATATCTTTTCTTCATATTTATAGGAAATGTGCAGCCCTTATCGTCTACATTCTTTACATCTATTGGCAAGCCGGGAAAGGGTACTTTCCTTGGACTGACAAGACAGATAATATTCTTGCTGCCTTTGATACTGATATTCCCAATCTTTATGGGAATCGACGGAATCATGTATGCAGGACCGATTGCAGACCTTTTGGCTGCTGTGATTTCAGCCTTTATGCTATGGCGTGAAATAAGAAAGATGAATTAAAAAACCATTGACAAACAAAGGGACTGTAACAGGGCAGTCCCTTTATATTAATGTGATTTAATGTGGTTCACACAATGAATTGTTTTCCACAATATATTATTTTGCTTGACTTACCATGTACAGCTTTGGTATAATACCATGCAGATAACATATATATGTTCATAATGATATGGTTGAACGTTTCTACAAACTGCCAAACAGTTAACTATAAGTTATTTTAGCTTGTAGTACCTGCGAAGCGGTTTTTTATTGTTTAAAACAGGTATCTATTTTTATGAAGTCGGAGGAAAACAAATGAATTGTAATGTGGTAATTGTAGGCGCAGGACCTGCCGGAATTTTCACAGCTCTTGAAATGCTCAGACAGGGGAGCAGGGAAAAAATCATAATTATAGAAAAAGGTCATTCAATAGAAAACAGAAAATGTCCAAAGGATAAGACTAAAAAATGTGTAAACTGTAACCCATGCAATATCACTACAGGATTTTCGGGCGCAGGGGCATTTTCAGATGGCAAGCTTTCTCTCAGTTACGAAGTTGGCGGGGATCTTCCTAATCTTATAGGAACTGATTACGCTCAGGAGATAATCGATTATACTGATAAGATTTACCTTGAATTCGGTGCAGATACCAAGGTTGAAGGTCTTGGACAAACGGAAAAAGTAAAAGACATTCGCAAAAGAGCAATTCAAGCAGGGCTTAAATTGGTTGATTGCCCTATACGCCATCTGGGAACGGAGAAAGCACAGGAAATTTATCTGGCAATCGAAAAACACTTACAGGAAAAGGGCGTGGAAATACTCTTTGGATACGACTGTAGTGACGTGATTCTAAAAGATGGAGTATGCAAAGGCGTTATAATAAATAAAGCAAACGAACCGGAAAGCCGTCAGGAGATTTTTGCAGAACATACGGTGATTGCAACAGGCAGACGCGGAGCAGAATGGCTTGAAAAAATTTGCGCTAAGTATGATATATCCCACGCGCCGGGAACTGTCGATATAGGAGTCAGAGTTGAGGTACGAAACGAAATCATGGAAGATGTTAACAATGTTCTCTATGAATCTAAACTTATCGGCTATCCTCAGCCTTTTAAGAACAAGGTTAGAACATTCTGCCAGAACCCGGGAGGTTTCGTAAGTCAGGAAAACTATGACGACGATTTGGCAGTGGTAAACGGTCATTCATATAAAGAATTAAAGTCAAATAATACAAATTTAGCAATTCTCTGTTCGCACGACTTTACAGAACCTTTCAATCAACCAATTGAATACGCTAAAAAAGTGGGTGAACTGACTAACATGTTGGGTGCAGGTCACATTATCGTTCAGCGTTACGGGGACATTCTGGATGGAAAGAGAACATGGGAAAAAGAACTTTCTCGTTCAAACGTGAAACCTACATTGCCGGATGCGGTGGCAGGAGATATAACTTCGGCGATGCCTTATCGTGCCATGCTTAACATAATCAACTTTATTCAGGCGGTAGATCATGTGGTGCCGGGATTTGCAGCAGCAGAGACTTTGCTTTACTCGCCGGAGCTGAAATTTTACAGCAATAAGGTAAAGATGGACAAAAAGTTTAACACCAATGTTAAAGGACTTTACTGTCTGGGAGATTCCAGCGGCTGGACAAGAGGACTGATGATGGCGTCTGCAATGGGCGTAATCATGGCAAGAAATCTTACCCTTAAAGTAGAAAAATAAAAGCTAAAAAGTAAAACTATTAAAATAAAAAAGCAAATAACAGTTTTCCTTTCATAAGCCCTTTGAAGATACATTTGATTGGCAGAAGTCATGCAGATTATCTTCAAAGGGCTTTGATATTATTTGAGATTGCCCTCAAAAGACTTTTGAAGTATAATACTAACATATGATGAGCAAATATAAGGTGAGCAAACATTAATTGAAGGATTTTAATTAAAAAAATATTAATTAAAAAATATAGAAAACGATACAAGGAGGTTACATTTATGTTGGAAATAGGAACTAAAGCCCCTGACTTTAATCTGCCTGATCAGAACGGAACAAGACATACCCTTGAGGAGTTTAAAGGGAAAAAAGTTGTGCTATACTTTTATCCTAAAGACAATACGCCGGGCTGCACCAAACAGGCATGCGGTTTTGGGGAACTTTATCCGCATTTTTTAGAAAAAGATGCTGTTGTAATTGGCATCAGCAAGGACAGCGTATCCTCTCACAAAAATTTTGAGGAAAAGTATCAGCTTCCTTTCCTGCTTTTATCAGACACGGAACGTGAAGCAATTGAGGCTTACGATGTTTGGAAAGAAAAGAATATGTACGGCAAAAAATCAATGGGAATTGTACGCACCACATATTTAATCAACGAAGAAGGAATAATAGAGAAGGCTTTCGGTCGGGTAAAAGCTGCTGAAAATCCGGCAAAAATGCTGGAATTGCTTTAATAAAATGATTCAAAAAGAGAAATAAGGAAAATATGAAAAAGAAACTTTTAATTGTAGTAGACTATCAAAACGATTTTGTTACAGGCTCCCTTGGTTTTGAAGGAGCCGTAACGATTGAAGAAAATATTGCAAACAAAATCAAGCAGTATCGCGGATACGGTGAAAATGGTCAGATTATTTTCACGATGGACACCCACGGAAAGAATTATATGGAAACTCAGGAGGGGCGCAATTTGCCCGTAGCCCACTGCATTAAAGGAGAAGACGGATGGCAGCTTTACGGCAAAATAGCGGGTTTGAAGTCTGAAGAAGACTTTGTTTTCTCAAAATGCACTTTCGGTTCTATTGAGCTGGCAGATTTTCTCAGAGATAAAGAGGACCAATATGAAAGCGTTGAACTGGTAGGAGTTGTAACCAATATATGTGTAATTTCCAATATGGTGCTTGTTAAGGCAGCAATGCCGGAAGTGCCTATCATAGTTGATTCAGCATGTGTGGCTTCAAACGATGAAACTTTGGGGACTAAAGCTTTAGACGTAATGGAAAACCTCCATGTAAAGGTTTTAAGATAAGATACCAACCGAGGACAGAACTTTAAGCAGTGAAGGGACATAGAAATGATATATCTGAATAACGCACATACAACCGTAGACAAGCCGGACGGGGTCAAGCAGGCTCCTCCTAAGACAGCAGAAGAAGCCAAGAAAAAGCTGGCGCACCTTTTTGCTGTTAAAAATCCGGATAATATTATATTTACAAAAGATGAAATTCAGGCAATGAATATAGCGATACGAAGTCTGATTAAGCCGGGTGATCATGTGATAACAACGGTTTGTGAACAGGAGGCAGTCATTCGCATCTTGGAAGATATGAAAGAAGAAGGCGTAGAGATTACCTATATAGGCGTTAATCCCTATGGCGAGTTAAAATATGAGGACATTGAAGGAGCCGTCAAAGAAAATACCAAGGCGATGGTTATTTGCCACGGCTCTCACATTACTGGAAATGTTACCGATATGGAGAGGGTTACATCTATTGGGCGCAGGCATAAACTGCTTGTAATTTCAGACGGATCTCAGGCAGCCGGAGCAGTAGAAGTGAATCTGGAAAGTTTAGGTGTGGATGCCTACTGCTTTGCAGGTCATAGAAAGCTAATGGGACCTTATGGAATCGGCGGAATCTGTATTAAAGAGGGAACTGCGCTTGATGAAAAGTTCATTGAAGAAATAGGTGAAATAGACACAGCTCTTTATGGCGGGCTTTGTGTGGCGCTTGATTTTATAAGGGACAAAGGCATTTACGGAATAAGTATATTTCCCCACAGACTGGCGAAACGTTTTTTCGAGTCGGTACAGTCCATGGATAAAGTTACAGTTTACGGCGATTTTGGCACCGGAGTAAGAATTCCTACTGTTGCTATTAAGGTCGAAGGATTTACACCGGAGCAGATAAAAGCTCATATGAGAAAAAATGGGATTACTGTGGAAGCAGGTATTATGGAAGCGCCGAAGCTTCATGAAGCTCTGGGAACTCAGGAGGAAGGCTTAAGCAGATTCAGTTTTGGATATTTCAATACCAGAAGAGACGTTAACGATACCATCTTTAGTCTGATGGAACTGTTGGGACTGGATGATCTTTATCTGTTGGCTTAAAAGAGGGGAATTTTATGAAAATCGAAATACCTCAATACAGGACTTTGGAACTTAAATACCTTTTAATTGATTTTAATGGAACCATAGCTGCCGACGGAACTGTCTCCGAGAATATAAAGAAAAAGCTGGAACAGATTTCTGCCCAGCTTGATATTTACGTTTTAACAGCAGATACCCATGGTACTGCAAAGAAAATGTGCGAAGATATGCCGGTAACCGTTTATACCTTCCCGAACTGCGGTGCAGCGGAAGAAAAGCAGAAGCTGGTGAATTCTCTTGGCAGAGAATTTTGTGCGGCAATAGGGAACGGTCGCAACGATATCGCCATGTGTCAGGACTCATGCCTTTCGATTGCAGTAATAGGCAAAGAAGGTGCGTGCAGCAAACTTATCGGACATACAGATGTGTGCGTTACATCGATTGAGGATGGGCTTGACCTGCTTATTTTGCCTAAGAGGCTTATAGCAACGCTTCGCGGCTGACAAACTAATACATAATAACTGCCCTGACAGGACAGGCGTAAGCGCAATATCCGCAGGTAATACATTTGGACTGGTTAATTTGAGCCAGTCCGTTTTTATTGTAAAAAACCGCGTTGGAAGCGCAGGCTTTTAGGCAGCTTCCGCAGCCTTCGCAGTCCTCCTGATTGATACGTACCTTTTTATGAGAAAAATCCGGATTATAGTTTAAAGGCATAGTTCCATGCATATAGTTTGTAATATCGTCTATTTCCGATGTATGGCCGAATCCTATCATCACGGACTGGATTTCTTTCTTAGAAAATACGTAATCCAATGCTTCCTGATAATGAGAAGTAAGATTTCCGCCTCCAAAAACTTTCATGGTGAAAACGCCTTTTCCCGCTCTTTCACATAGCCTGATAGCCTCAAGCATGTCCTCTTTGGTGCCGGACTCACTGCCAAGACGGATTCCCATGCCGGTATAATTTATTAGGGAAAAAACTACATCACATTCCGGTATTCCGGCAGCCATTCGCGTTACATCTACATGATGGGTTGATAAACCTATAGCGCGTACCAATCCACGGGAACGCGCATCTATAAGAGCTTGCCATGCGCCGCTTCGCTGGTTAAATTGACCGGTACGAACTTCATGCAGCAGAAAAATATCTAAAACGTCGCGATTTAATTCTGCAAGACATTCATTAATTGCATCGGTCATACCATCGTAATCTGCGGCTAAAGACTTAGAGCTGATCACTAAATTTTTTAGAAGACTATCTGAACCTTGTTTGTGAGAAAGCATCTCCATGGCCCTTCGTATATACGGATAAGTCCTGTAATACTGGGCGGTATCAAAAAAATTTATTCCGTTTTTTATTCCGTAGCAAATAAGACTTGCGCCTTCGTCAAGAGGAAGGGCAAGCTGTCCCGGACCCAAGGGAAGCACGCCGAATCCTACTCGGCTTACTTGAATTTTTGTATTGCCCAGATTAACTTTCAACATATCTACACCAAAATCCTTTCATTTTCTATTATAATAGGTTATAATATTAATGTAAAGAAATGAAGATTAATGAGGAGAAAATTAAATTGACTTGGGTTGAAAAACATTATGGGCACCTTGAGGATCAGCCAGGATTTGATGAATTAGTTCATGAATATAATGCGGCGATTAAGGAGGTTGATACTAAGCTCGAAATTTTGAGTGAAGATTTTGCAGTAAGACATGACTATCACCCTATTCATCATATCGAAAAAAGACTTAAAACTCCTGATGGAATTGAGGAAAAGCTTCGCAGGCTGGAATGTGATCTTTCAATTCCGTCTGCAAGAGAAAATATTATGGACATTGCAGGCATCAGAGTTGTATGCAATTTCGTAGAAGATGTTTATGAGGTAGCAAAGATGCTGTTATCGCAGAATGATATTCGGGTGATAAGCGAAAAGGATTACATAAAAAATCCAAAACCAAACGGCTATAGAAGCCTTCATCTTTTAATTATGATACCGGTATTTTTGTTAGATGGAAGTGTGGAAATTCCAGTGGAAATCCAGATAAGAACTGTAGCTATGGATTTCTGGGCAAGCTTGGAACACCAGCTTAGATATAAAAAAGATAAGGATATTTCGACAAAAATCGATATTGAGCTTAAAGCTTGTGCCGAGGTAAGCGCTTCTTTGGACAAGAGAATGCAGAAGATATTTAACGAACTAAATAAACTCTGATGTCAGTTTTACCTGTTTTGGAAATTTAGAATAAAGCGGGGCGCTGATTGGAATATTGATTAATACCATAAAAAACCTTGCATTTACAGCAGGTTCGTGATATTATGATAAAGGACTTAATAATGTTATTACTTAAAGAGTGGGCAAAAGACCCACTCTTTCAATATTATATGGGGAGAAAATTGAATAATGGCAAAGAAAAAAATAACTGAAATTATTGAGGAAATCACCGCAGACTTTCTTGCGGAAAACAACCTTGAACTTTATAGCAGCGAATTCGTTAAAGAGGGAAAGGACTGGTTTCTGAGAGTATATATTGATAAACTTCCTCAGAACGATTGCAGCTCGGGAAATGATCAATTTGATAAGAACCGGCAGCTTCAGGAAGAACAGTACATTTCAACCGATGACTGTGAAAAAGTCAGCAGATTTTTAAGCGGAGAGTTGGATAGACTGGATCCGATAGAGCAAAACTATTATTTGGAAGTTTCTTCGCCGGGAATGGATCGCCCTCTGCTGAAAGAAAAAGATTTTATCAGGTTTGCGGGGCATGTAGTTGACATAAGCTTATATAAAGCGGTCGACGGCAAAAAAGCATACCAAGGTACATTGGTGGGACTTAAAGAGGGTAATATTGTAATCACTGATGAAAAAGAAAACAGAATTGAATTCCCGATAGAACAAGTGGCTAAAACCAGACTTGCAGTAATTTTCTAAGGAGGTAATATAAAAAATGAACAAGGAATTTATTCAGGCTATTGAGGATTTGGAAAAGGAAAGACATATATCAAAAGAGGTTTTGATTGAAGCTATCGAATCCGCATTAGTATCTGCATACAAAAAGAACTATGGAACTTCTCAGAATGTTCGTGTAGACATCGATCAGGAAAACGGCGACATTAATGTTTTCATGAGAATGGATGTAGTGGAGGAAATAGAAGACGAACTGACACAACTTTCCCTGGAAGAAGCTAAGGAAATCGACTACAGATATGAAGTAGGCGATATAGTAGAATATCAGGTTACACCTAGAGATTTCGGAAGAATTGCTGCACAGACCGCTAAGCAGGTAGTGGTACAGAGAATAAGGGAAGCTGAAAGAGGAATGATATTTGACGATTATATTACTAGGCAAGGAGAAATCGTTACCGGAACAGTGCAGAGAGTAAGCAATGAAACTTTATTTATAAATATCGGTAAGACAGAAGGTATACTTTCTGCCAACGAACAAGTTCCAAATGAACATTATAAGGCGAATGACAGGCTTAAAGTATTCATAATGGACGTTAAAAAGAGTAATAAAGGACCTCAGGTCTTCCTGTCAAGGTCTCATCCGGGACTGGTAAAGAGGTTGTTTGAACTGGAGGTTCCTGAAATCGAAGACGGTACCGTTGAAATTAAAGGAATTGCCAGAGAAGCAGGTTCCAGAACTAAGATGGCAGTTTACACTGAATTTGAAAACGTAGATCCTGTAGGCTCATGCGTTGGAACCAGAGGCTCAAGAGTACAGGCTATCGTAGACGAACTTCATGGAGAAAAGATTGATATTATTCCTTGGAGCGAAGACCCTGAGCAGCTTATAGCCAACGTTCTCAGTCCCGCAAAGGTTGAAAAGGTAATAATTAATGATGCAGAAGAAAAAATTGCTACCGTAGTAGTACCTGACTATCAGTTGTCGCTTGCAATCGGCAAAGAAGGACAAAACGTAAGACTTGCAGCAAGGGTTAGCGGATGGAAAATTGACATTAAGAGCCACACACAATACTTTGGCTCAGAAGAGCTTATAGAAGTTGAGGACAGCGAGGCAGACAGTGAAGTAAACGCAGACAATGGAGAAGCCGCCGCCGACTTCATAGAACTGGAGGACTAGTTTTGAAGGAAAGAAAAGTTCCAATGAGAAGATGTGTTGGCTGTATGGTATCTAAAGAAAAGAAGTCTCTTATAAGGGTTACAAGTTATGAAGATATAGTGACAATAGATCTGACAGGAAAAGCCAAAGGCAGAGGAGCATATTTGTGTAAGGATAATCCGGATTGCTGGGAAAAGGCGTACAAGCGAAAAGCCCTTGAAAGGTCACTGGAGATGGAAATTACGCCGGAGAAAAAAGAGAAGATTTTCTCTAAATTAAAAGAAATATCAGGTGGGCAGACAAATGAGTAAACCTGTGAATAAAAAGGAGAGCATGAAAGAAAACGTACTTACACCGCAGCTTGAAAAAGAGAAATCAAGGAAAAAAATGCTCAGCTACATGGGATTTGCAGCAAAAGCGCGAAAGATAATAAACGGCTACAACACATGTATTTTCACCATGGAAAAGGGAAAAGTCAAACTTCTGATTATTTCAGAGGATTTGGCAGACAACTCAAAGAAAAAAATGATATCCGCTGCAAATAAGTTTAACGTAGAATATAGAATTTTTGGTGATTCCAATGAAATGTCCCACATGACCGGAACTGACGGTAAAGGAATTTTCGGAATTACCGATGAAAACTTTGCAAATGTAATTTCAAAAGAGATTGACCATATTCAATCATTAGAGAGGGAGGTGTTCTAATGGCAGAAACAAATGCAAAAGAAACGAAAATTGTAAAGGCAACGCCTAAAAAGACTGAAAGCCAATCAGATGAACAACCGAGAGTGACCGTAAAAGCTGCGGTTATTCCGCAGACAAGAAACCAAGGTTCAAGCAAGCAGGCAAAACCACAGCAGTCAGTACAGGCAAGACCGGCTCAGAGACCGCCTCTTGGCAAGCCTGTGGCTAATAGGGATTTAGAAAATAGAACAAAACCGCCTATAGGCAAGGTTGTTGTTCCAAAAGAAGTGTCAGAACGCGGACAGATAAAGGATGATGCTGTTGTTACTGAAAAAACTCAGGTTCAGGTTGAAACTATTAAACCTGAAACTTTAAACGATAGCACGCCTAAATCTGAGGCAGTAAATATTGAAGCAAAGAAAGCAGAGCCTGAGGTAAGGGCAGAATCTCCACAAAAAGAACAAGTCTCTGATACACAGCCAACCTCAAAAAAAGAGAGCTTAAAAACTGAAGCTGTGAAAGCAGATACTCCGGAGCATGCAGCCTCTAAGGAAGAAGCTGCAAAGCCGCAATTGAGGGCTAAATCCGCAAAGGCGGAAAATGCTAACAGCGTAAACAGAGACAGCCAGGCTCAGAGGAATGTTTCAAGAAGTGATAATAGAACTGACAGACCTCAAAGACAGAACCGCGACGGAAAAAATACTCAGAGCGGCAAAGATACCCGTGGGGATAAAGATAATCGTGGAGAGAGAGGAGCAAGACCTCAAAGACAGGATAACAGAGGCGACAGAAACGACAGAAACGCCAGAGGTCAACGCAGTGACAGATATGACAGATCTCAGCGCGACAGCAGAGACGGTCAAGGCGCACGCGATAATCGTAGCTCAAATGGCGACAGAAATTCAAGAAGAGAAAGAAACGACGCCCCTAAGTTTGATAGAATGGAAACCAAGCCTAATCAGAAAAACGCTGAAAAACGTGATTTTCACGAAAAAGAGAGAAACAAGTTTGCCAAGCTTGAAGGCGGCGGAAGTTCTGCTGGTAAGAAAAATAAAGAAAAAATCCAGCAGCGCTCATTGGAAAAAGCTGCAAAGCCTAAAAAGCACAACAAACCGAAAACATTAGTAGTTGAAGAAGAGGACATTATGGAAGAACTCCCGACAGGAACAATTGCAGTAACTGTACCTATCACAGTGGCAGGATTATGCGAACAAGCTGGAATATCCACGTCGCAGGTTATAATGGCTCTGATGAAGATGGGTATTATGGCAAATATAAATCAGAACATTGATGAAGATACAGTACTTATTCTTGCAGATGAACTTGGGCTTAATCTCGTAGTGGCAAAGGTTGAAGAAGAAGCTGTAGAGGAAGGGCTTGAACTCTTTGAAGACAGTGAGGAAGATTTAAAGCCGAGAGCTCCTATTATTACTGTAATGGGTCACGTTGACCACGGTAAGACTTCTCTTCTTGACGCTATAAGAAAGACTAATGTGACCGTATCGGAGGCAGGAGGCATAACTCAGCACATCGGAGCTTCCGAAGTTACTATAAACGGACAGAAGATAGTATTCTTAGATACACCGGGACACGAGGCATTTACAGCAATGCGCGCCCGCGGAGCTCATATTACGGACATTGCAGTTTTAGTAGTTGCGGCAGACGACTCCGTAAAACCGCAGACAATTGAATCAATTAGCCATGCCAAGGCTGCCGGTGTTCCTATTATTGTTGCAATTAACAAGATAGATAAACCGGGAGCAAACCCTGACAGAGTAAAACAGGACTTAACAGAACACGGCATTCTGGTTGAAGATTGGGGCGGAGACGTTATTTCGGTGCCTGTATCAGCGAAAACAGGAGAAGGTATCGTAAACTTACTGGAGATGATTTTACTTCAAGCGGAAGTTCTTGAACTTAGAGCTAATCCGTCAAGGCTCGCTATGGGTTCGGTAATTGAAGCCAGACTGGATAAAAACAAGGGACCTGTGGCAACACTATTAGTAACTAACGGAACTTTGAAGAGCGGTATGAGTATCGTTGCCGGAACTTGCTCCGGAAGAATCAGACTGATGACTAATCATAAGGGCGATGCGATTAAGAAAGCAGGCCCTGCTACGGCTGTTGAGATTTTAGGTTTGACAGACGTTCCGGAAGCAGGCGATGAATTCAATGCAGTTAAGGAAGACAAACTGGCAAGAGAAATTGCCGAAAACAGAAAGGCTAAACTGAGAGAAGAAATTCTTGCGCGCAATGCAAGTACCACATTGGAACAGCTATTCAGCCAAATTCAGGAGGGTGAAGTAAAAGATCTGAACTTAATCATCAAAGGAGATGTTCAAGGTTCAATCGGCGCTATCGTGTCATCACTGGAAAAGCTGAATAATGAGAATGTAAGGGTAAAAATTATCCACACAGGTGTTGGTACTGTAACTGAATCGGATGTAATGCTGGCAGGAACCACAGGTTCTATAATTATAGGATTTAACGTAAGACCTACTACTGCGGTTCAATCATTTGCTGACAGAGAAAACATCCAAATCAGACTTTACAGGGTAATCTACGACATAATAAACGATGTTGAAGACGCCATGAAGGGTATGCTTGATCCTGAATTTAAGGAAGAAGTTCTCGGAAAAATTCAGGTTAGGGAAACTTTCAAGGTTTCTAACGTGGGTATTATTGCCGGAGCGTACGTACAGGAAGGCAAGGTTGTAAGAAATGCAGAAGTCAGACTGGTTCGCGACGGTATTGTAATTCATGAAGGAAAAATTTCATCTCTTAAGAGATATAAAGACGATGCCAGGGAGGTTAGCCAAGGCTACGAATGTGGTATCGGAATTGAAAACTACAACGATATTAAGGAAGGCGATATTATTGAGTGCTTCCACATGGTTGAAGTTGAAAGGAAATAATTTGCGTCTTGTCCTCGTCGCCGTAAGCGGCAGCAATACGCTTCGGACATCGCAGAGAGCGTCGCAAACTCGCCTCTGTGAAAGAGGCTCAAACAGAGCGAAGCTCTAAACTGCTCTGCGCCGCTGCCTAATTGGCCGCTTAAGCGGCTTCTGCGGAATCGAACGCAAATTATCCTTTCAACTTCCGGCGAATAAAAGGTTTGAATTTGAAAAGGAAATAATTTGCGTCTTGTCCTCGTCGCCGTAAGCGGCAGCAATACGCTTC
>CAZYWO010000021.1:19628-25452 GCA_964651095.1 uncultured Oscillospiraceae bacterium
TGGCCGCTTAAGCGGCTTCTGCGGAATCGAACGCAAATTATCCTTTCAACTTCCGAAAGATAAAAAAGATTAGAAAGGATAATTAATGGGTAAAGGATATAGAACCGGCAGGCTTGGTGAAGAAATTCGCAAAATTGTCAGCGAGATGCTGATAAGCAATATTAAAGACCCAAGGCTGACGAGCAATATGGTGAGTATTTCCGGGGTGGATGTAACAAACGATGGAAGTTTTGCTACTTGTTATATTTCAGTTCTGAATTTTAGCAAGGACCCTGAAGAAAAGTCTGCACAAGAGGCAGAAGTTCTCGCAGGGCTTAACAGCGCTAAAGGAATTTTCAAGAAGGAAATTTCCAGACAGATAAAAGTCAGACACATTCCTGAACTGATTTTTAAAATGGACCATTCCATGGAATATGGAAGACATATTGAAGAAATTTTAGAAACTATCGACTTTGATAGTTATCAGAAAGACGAAGAAAACCCAGATGACGAACTGTAATGTTCGCCCTCTGGGTTCCTTTAGTACAATTATAGTATTTAAAAGATTCATTTAGGAGAAATCATGGCAAACAATTCGATGAAGGAAATTGCAGGCGTGCTTTTAGACGCAAAAACGGTTTTAATATTTCCGCATATCAACATTGACGGAGATGCTATAGGTTCCGCTTCGGCTCTTTGCAAAGCTTTAAGAAACCTTGGCAAGACCGCTTATATTCTTATGGAGGATGATATACCCGGCAATTTAAAGTTCCTCGATAAAGGGTACTGCACCGATGATTTGAACGTGATAAAAGACGCGGATATATCAATATGTGTAGACTGCGGCGACTTCAGCAGATTTCCCTTGAGAAAAGAAAAATTTCTAAAAGGCAGAACTACAATATGCGTAGACCATCACAGAACTACTAAAGAATTTTGTGATTACAATTATGTGGATTCAAATGCGGCCGCTACTGGAGAGTTGATTTTTGAGTTGCTTCAGGAAATGGGCATAAAGCCTGACGTGGAAATAGGAGAGGCTATTTTTGCAGCTATCGCCACCGATACAGGAAACTTTCAATATTCCAATACGACCAGAAACTGTCATATAATCACGGCAGAGTTGTTCAACTGGAGTGTGGATATAAACAAGGTCAGCGTAGAGCTTTATGAGAACGAAAGACTTGAGAAGCTTATGATTACCATTAGAGCGTTAAATACTATGGAACTTGTAGCAAACGGCAAGGGAATCGTAGCTTATGTGACTTTAGACGACCTAAGGGAGACAGGCGCAGAACCATCTGAAACCGATGGAGTAATAGATAAGCTCAGAAGTATATCCGGCGTTGAATATGCAGCTTTTATCAAAGAAAAATCCCAAAACGTAATCAGAGTAAGTCTAAGAGCAAAACGCCTTGGAGATGTTGCCGAAATAGCTGTTAAATATGGAGGCGGAGGCCATATAAAGGCTGCCGGATGCACTTTGGAAATGCCAATTGAAGAAGCAGTAGATCTGATTAAAAATGAATTTGAAGAAGCTGCCTCAAAGCTTTAATGTACGGTATTTTATAATAAAGGAACACTGGAAATTAAGATAAGTTATGATTAAAGACGGAATTATAAACGTAAATAAACCGGCAGGGATGACTTCCCATGACGTTATTTATCATTTGAGGAGAATTATCGGCGTAAAAAAGATGGGGCATACGGGAACTTTAGACCCGATGGCTACAGGGGTATTGCCTATATGCATAGGCAAAGCTACCAGAGTGGCTGAATATATGGATATAGATTTTAAAAAATACAGATGCACCATGGTGCTGGGACTGGTGACAGATACACAGGATATTACAGGGGAGATACTCGAAAGCCGTTCTACTGCTCACGTTACTATAGATGATGTAAATAAGGCGTTTGAGAAGTTTCATGGCGTTGTGGATCAGAAACCGCCAATGTACAGCGCTGTCAGGTTAAACGGGCGCAGGCTTTATGAGTATGCGAGAGCGGGAGAGGAAGTAGAGGTCAAAACGCGGCAAATCTACATAAAATCTCTCAATATTGAATCGATAGATTTTGCTCATGACAGCGATTGTAAAAAGATAACTTTTACTGTGAAATGTTCCAAGGGAACTTATATAAGAACCATATGTCAGGACGTGGGAGAGTACCTCGGCTGCGGCGCCGTAATGGAAAGCTTGGAAAGGCTGGCAAGCGGCAGGTTTGTTATTGAGGACTCGGTGACTTTAGATGAACTTAGAGACGTCGCGGCTGACGCAGGCTTGGATCCCAACAGGAAGTTCGGAGAAGAAATACCTAAAGCATTTGAAAAATACGTGCTTGGTATAGATTTTCCGCTTGAACATTTCGGAACGGTTTTAATGAGCAATGAATGTGGTAATAAATTCATCGATGGATGGCACATTTCATATGGAGAGTGTATTGTTGAAAAAGAACCTGAATACGCTTCTAAAGAAGCTGAATTTAAGATTAGAGACGAATACACAAAGGCGTATAAAATGTATGCAGAAGATACTGATGCCGCCGGCGGAAGAATTTTCTTAGGTGTTGCTTTCCACAGCGATAAATACAAGAAATTGGTGGCAGACAAGGTTTTTGCAAGGAGTGAAAAAAATGGTAGTATTTAATAGTTTGGAAGAAATAAAAGGAATTGAGCCATGCTGCGTGGCTCTTGGGAATTTTGACGGCGTTCATGTGGGACATCAGGAATTGATTTCTAAAGCGGTGGAAAAGGCAAAAGCCTGTGGCCTTAGGAGCGGCGTATTTACTTTTTCTACCCATCCAAAAAACATTATCCCGAATAAAAAAACGATTAAGAATATAATATATAAAGAAGAAAAGACAGCTCTCATAGAAAAACTGGGCGTGGATTATCTGTTTAATATCGAATTCACTAAAGAAATTATGACAACAGAGCCGGAAGATTACATTAAGCTATTCCTTGTGGACAAATTCAACGCCAGAGAAATTTTCTGCGGCTTTAATTATCGTTATGGATTTAAGGCGGCGGGAAACGGAGATCTGCTTATAAAATGCGGTAAGAAATATGGTTTTAATGTGAACCAGCTTCCTCCTGTAATAGTAGACGGAGAAGTGGTAAGCTCCACACTTATAAGAAGCCTTATAATGTCAGGAGAGGTTGACGAATGTAAAAAGTATCTAGGCAGAAATTACGACATAGGCGGGGAAGTGGTTATAGGAAACCGTTTAGGGAAAAAAATAGGATTTCCTACTTCCAATATTATGATAGATGAATCCATGGTAACTCCTCCCAACGGCGTGTATGTGACTTACTGCATGTATAACGGTGCAACGTATCCAAGCGTAACAAATGTAGGTGTTAAACCTACAATTGGAGAATTTAAGAAGAATATGGAAACTCATATTTTTAATTTTGACAATGAGCTTTACGGAAAATTCATCAAGGTGGAATTCCTAAAAAAGACCAGAGACGAAGTTAAGTTCAGCGGAGTAGAGGAACTTTCCAAGCAGATTGAAAAGGATTGCAGACAAGCCAGAGAATATCACGGTTTATAGGAGAATTGATATGAAAATTGCAGATATGCACTGCGATACGTTGTTAAAAGGATGGAAAAATCCCGATAACAGCTTTTACGACGGAGACAACTCGGTTAATCTGAAATTACTGAAAGAAAATCAAAGCATGATTCAGTTCTTTGCCATGTACCTTTCGAGAGAAGAAATGAAGACCATGGATCCATACGATATTCTTAAAGGAATATATGGATATTATGTTGAGCAAATGGATAGATACAAGGATATTATCCGACCTGTTTACAATTTTGATGATATAGAAAAGAATAGAGATGAAGGACTTATTTCCTCTTTGCTTACCGTAGAGGACGGAGTGTTTATCGGCGACAAGATTGAGAGAATAGATGAAGCGTACGATATGGGAGTGCGACTTATTACACTGACGTGGAATTTTGAGAACTCTTTAGGATTCCCTTGCAGAGACTATCATGCAGAACACATGAAGGGGCTGAAACCCTTTGGCATTGAGGCTATTGGAAGAATGAATGATTTAGGCATAGCTATCGACGTGTCCCATCTATCCGAAGGCGGATTTTATGATGTGGCTGAACACAGCAGCAAACCTTTCGTCGCTTCCCACTCTTGCGCCAGAACTCTTTGCAATCACAGGCGAAATCTTACCGACAGGCAGCTTAAAACGCTGGGCAATAAGGGCGGAGTGGTTGGAGTCAATTTTGAGCGTTCTTTCATGAATGAAAACGGGGACAAAGCGACCTTTTCCAGAGTCATAGACCATTTATTATATATTAAAGATAAGGCGGGAATCGAAGCAGTTGGTTTCGGTTCAGATTTTGACGGTATTGATGATAACGGGGAATTTGTAAATTACGGCGGCTTTTCAACTCTGCTCGAATGGATGGAAGATAAGTTTACATACGATGAGATCGATAAGATAGCTCACCTCAACGTACTGCGTGTGATGAAGGAGGTTTTAGCTGATAACGTTGATTAATTCTGCAAAATTTCCAAGGAAACTGAATAAAGGAGACACGGTGGGTTTAGTAGCCACAAGCTCCCATACGCCTTGTGAAAGAGTGGCGGAATGTGCTGCTGCGCTTGAAAAAATGGGGTATAAGGTAAAAACCGCGAAAAACCTTGATACTGATTACGCCGGCTATATGGCAGGAAGCGGCAGACTGCGCGCTTACTGGCTGAATAAAATGTTTGCTGACGAACAGGTATCAGCTATATTTTGTATCAGAGGCGGATATGGCAGCAGCAGAATTATGGAATATCTTGATTATGATATGATAAGAGAAAATCCTAAAATATTTGTCGGCTACAGTGACGTTACCAATTTACATCTGGCTCTGACAAAACGCTGCGGTATAGTTACATTTCACGGACCGATGGTTTCCTCAAATATGGTGGATGATTTTGATGATGAGACCAGAGAATCTTTATTTACCGCCATAAATGCTGACGGAAAGTTCAGCTTTATAAATCCCAAAGGCTTTGACGTTAAAGTCTTAAATGAAGGCAGAGCCAAAGGCAGGCTGATAGGCGGTAATTTATCCCTGCTTTCAGCAAGCATAGGCACGCCTTATGAGGTGGATACCGGGGATAATATTTTATTTATAGAAGAAGTCTGCGAGCCCATAAGTAAAATTGATAAATGGGCATATCACCTAAGAAACTCAGGCAAGCTAAAAGAGTGTTCAGGTATAATTTTAGGTCAATTTACAAATATTACGAGTAACGGATGCCCTGCATTTGATGCGATAAGATGCATGACAGATGTTTTTGAAAGTTTGAATATTCCCATCATGTATAATATCCAGTCAGGACATGGCAAACCTATGATGACTTTGCCCATGGGAGCAATTTGCACTATGGATACCTTTTCAAAGTCAATAACTTTTCAGGTTGAAAGATGAGGCCATGCAGATTCAAAACTAGAGATAAAAAACGTTGACACGAAAGGTAATACGTGGTAATATAAATTGTTAAGTTTTGTACCTTCGCTGCGTTTTGGCGATACTCCAACGCATAACCCGGCGTAAGGCGAATTAAGAAAAGGAGATTTGAAAATGATTACTAAAGAAATTAAACAGCAGATTATTAAAGAGTATCAGTTAAAGGAAGGAGACACAGGTTCTCCGGAAGTACAGGTTGCTATCTTAACTTACAGAATTAACGACCTGAACGAACACTTAAAGACACATAAAAAAGACCACCATTCAAGAAGAGGTCTTTTAAAGATGGTTGGTCAGAGAAGAAACCTTCTCAATTACCTAAAGGAAAAGGATCTTGAAAGATACAGAGATCTTAT
>CAZYWO010000022.1:0-11209 GCA_964651095.1 uncultured Oscillospiraceae bacterium
ACCATGCAAGAATTTGCTACTCTAAGCGGATTAAGCAAAGGATACATTTCTATGCTCGAAAAAAATAGGCATCCACAAAATAACAAAGAAATTATTCCTTCCATAGATACATTTAATAAAGTGGCTAAGGCAATGAAAATCACCTTAAATGATATATTAGAAGCTGTTAATTCCGAACAGCTAATAGACATATCTGCGAGCAATGAACGATCCGCCAAAACACAAGAGCCATCAAATGTCGAGCCTGTATCTATAGGTAAAACGGTAAGCATACCCGTTTATGGTCGCATACCTGCTGGGTCGCCAGCAGAAGCAACGGAGTATATAGAAGATTATATAGATGTACCTCTTTCCATGGCTAAGGACAAGGAATTGCTTGCATTAAAAGTCGTTGGCGACAGCATGTATCCTAAGTATATTGAGGGAGATTATGTGCTTATTCAAAAGCGGCCAGACTGTGAAAGTGGTCAGGACTGTGCAGTCAGAGTAAACGGAAACGATGTCACACTGAAAAAGGTTATAAAAGAGCGTGACGGCATCATGCTCCAGCCTATAAACCCAGAATATGCACCTAAAAAATACGACTATACGGATGAGTTTAATCCTGTATATATAATAGGAATCGTTATAGAGTTAAGAAGAAAAGTATAGGCAACGAAAAAGGGCAGAGTTTTGAACTAGTTAAAATAGATGTGATTCCATATATAACAGGCGAATGGTATAAAGAACTCGCTGATATGAATTACTTTAAATCCGTTTTCGCCAATGGTTTTACTGTGGAATGGTCGCATGGTCAGGATCTTTGCCCAGACGAAATTTATTATAACAGTAAAGCTATACAATAAAAACAAAACCCCCTGCACAAACAGGAGGCAATGTATAGGGCTGTATGGTACAGTCCAGATTAGCACTCAAATTGTACCATCTCAGCCTAAAAATTACAAGTTTTTGGGTATTTTTATACCCCTTTTTACCAAATAATAATATTGAGGTATTTAAAATGAGATGTGCAATTTACATTAGAGTTTCCAGTGCCGAACAACGCCGTGAGGGTTATTCTCTCCCAGAACAGCGCAGGGTTTTAACTGAATATGCGGAGGAAAAGGGCTATAAAATAGTAGATGTATACGCCGATGAAGGTATATCCGCTTCAAAAAAACCTCATCTGCGTCATGACTTTCAGCGCATGATGCGCGATGTTGAATCAGGTCTTATAGATATAATCATCTTTATCAAGCTTGACCGATGGTTTCGTAATGTGGGTGACTACTACCGCACACAGGAAATTCTTGACCGCCACGGCGTAAAATGGGAAAGCGTATTTGAGGACTACGATACCACCACCAGAACCGGCAGGCTGAATCTCAACATCAAGCTCACCATAGCAGAAGATGAAGCAGCTAATACGTCAGAGCGTGTAAAATTCGTTTTAAATGCGAAAGTCAGAAACAGAGAGCCAAATACCGGAACACAGCCTTTTGGCTACAAGATTGAAAAAATAGACGGTGTTAAGCGAATCGTAAAGGATCCAGAAACGCAAGCGGAAACAGAAGACATGTTTCGCATGTTTTTTGCCACGAAATCAAGTTATATCGTCACAAATTACATCAATAGCACCTATGGCAGAAACCTTGCAGATACAACTATTGCCCGCCGACTAAAAAATATAGCTTATACAGGCGAATATCAAGGAATCCCTGACTATCGCCCTGCTTATATCACCCATGGGCAGCACGTAGAGATATTAAAAACCTTTGGCATGCACACAAGAAAAGCTCAGCGAAATAAAATCTATCTGTTTGCAGGCATGGTATATTGCCCCGAATGCGGCAAGATCATGTCCAGTTGCACCAGTAATAAAAAAACTCTTGCTTACCGCTGCCGATACCACTATAACCAAGGCTGCTCATATAAGCACATGGTAAAAGAAGAAGATATAGAATCATACCTCCTTGGCAATATCGGTAAAGCTCTTAAGTGTTACTCTCTGAGGGTGGCTGCAAAAAATAAAAATAAAGCCGCTGCCAGTCCGAAAAAATACGAAGACCAGCTTGAGCGACTTAACAACGTATACATTATGGGAAATATATCAAATGAAGAATATCAGAAGCAGACGGCAGAACTTAAAGCTAAAATCGCCGATTTAAGAGCCGGAAGCAACCGAAACCAGTTAATACCTAAAGATGTCATAAATCTTCTCTCTGACAAAGCGTTTCCCACCTTATACAAGGGACTATCCCGCACCGAGAAGAAAGCGTTATGGAGAAGCTGCATTGACAAAATAAGCGTGGATGGCAAGTTGCCAAAAGCTATCCATTTTATAGAGTAAATAATAACCCCTAACCTGCTAGACCGTTCTGTCTAGCAGGTTAGGGGTTATATTATTTTGCGTCGATTTTAGTAAAATTGCAATGCTTCGAGAAAGAAAAGCTACATATAATATGGCTTAATCTGGCTTTTTGTATTATAACATGCGTATTAGATCTAATCAATAACAATTAGGTCACGAGTTCGAGCCTCGTATGCTCCACTATGATGTCTTTCTCTTTCCACTGGTAGCCTGCAATAATTTAAGTTGTCTTTTCCTGTATGCTTCAGTAAGTGCCGAATCTGCCGTATTATTACTTACCGATGTCTTTGTGGTTGACGAGGAACTTGTACTGTCAAGTCCTAATTCCTTTAGCCACTGCTCCCATGTCATACCCTTGTTGCCGCCTGAGCTGCTTGAACCGCCTGAATGTCCACTGTGCCCATAACTGCGTCTCTTGCTATATGACCGTCCGCTACTGCTACTATTAGTTTTTCCTGCACTTAACCAATCCGGAATAGTTCCATACGGATTCTTTGAATTAGACGAACCGAAATACTGGTACAAGCATGCTTTTTCTGTGTTGTCTTTAATTCCCAGCGATTCAATATATGTTATTATCTCGCTTTTCTTTAACGAACCGTTTTTGTCTGCGTCAAACTGCATTTTCATGTCAGCTTTCATTACTGACAACGAACCTAAATCGTAATTATATTTCTTTGTTAAACCATAACCCATGTTCGCTTGTGCAGAAGACAACCCCATAGCTTTGTAGGTTCTCTTGTTAATGCTGTAGTTTGCGGCAGATACAGCCTTATTATTCTGGCTGCTCGATACCCCTGCAATGTTTATTCCACTCATAACGTTACACATAGCATTTGAATATTCTTTATAGGTACCACCCTTATCTAAATATTCATTTGCAGTATCAAGCTTGTTTTTGTATATATCATACGCATATGCCATGTTAGTTTTTGTGTTCGGATGAGTTTTTGCGAATAATGCCGCCGCTAAAGCCTTCGTATAATACCCTGTATCATGTGTCCTTGATACAATTTTTTCTTTCTGTACATAAAAATCCACGAAATCCTTATTAGTTCCTCCGGCTGATTTATTCGCTTGGTAAGCCTCCTTGTCGTTATCACTTCCATTGGCTATTATATTTTGAGCTGCATATTTATTCCCATATGTTTTCTGGTCTGCTATCGTCGTTGATATCCAATGTGAATCATTGACTTCTTCAGCTTTCATCTCCCAAGTCATATTGCTGTATGATTTTGCACCCATCATAGTTTCTATAAGTTTAGTTTGCTCCTTTCGATTGGTTTTACCATATTTATACGCTTCATCATACGTCATTCTCTTGCCGTTTGATAAATCATATGTCGGGTTGCCTGTGAAGTTATAAAAGAAATGTGTCTTATCATAGCATTCTTCCATATGGTTGTATATTTTAATCAACTCTTTATCCGTTTTTGTATATTGTATCTGCTTTGTATTCGCCGGATTTATGAATGAATTAAGAAGGCGTGTTACTATGTTGCCGCCTGTTTCCTTGTCATTGCCGAATCTGTCAAGCTTAGGATTGAGTATGTAATTTCGCAATCCCGGCACCTTATTTATCATTTTACGTGACCAAGACTGCCATGACTTAGCAAGGTCACCGTCTGCTGTAGAGCGTGTATCTCTTTGCTTTGTATCAAACGCTTGCGCTGCCTGTGACATCAGCTGTGGTGCAAACCCTCCAAGAAAATTCTGCGGGATAGATCCACCCAGAAGATTTAAGAGTGCTCCGCTCCAGTTTGTTTTACCATCGCTTTGATTATATACATCTTCCATGAAATTATCTAAAGTATCTTTTGATGAGGACATGAACGACATATCTATCATAGGATTCGTTATAGCACCGAATCCCTTTAAGATGTTATCTAAAGAAAACTTATCTTGCGACAATTCGTACATTTGCGCACCCATAAATAAAGAAGACTGCATAGGTGCCGCCCAGTCTATAGTAAACGAGTATCCACCTATTTTAAGCGAATAATCCTGATATCCCATATCTCTATCATAATAGGCATCTCCCGAAACATCTCCGGCTTCTAACGTTATCAAGTCATTATTTGCAAGCCACATTCCTAATGCCATAACACCTGTTCCGGTCAGTCCTGTAGACATATGATGTATGCCGTTTATCAGTGTTTCTGCATCTTTTGCTGTTAAAAGTTCACTTGTTGCTCTCAATATACTTATCGGGGAGTAATCTATTGACCGTCTGAATACATTTATCGGGGTTTTGACAAATGGGAGCTGTGATTCAAGGACCATGTTGCCAACTCTATACATGGAAGTTCCTAGCTTTGTCTTCCCTTTCTTCCCTGCGGTTGTCGTTTTTAACCCTACAAGAAAGTCCGATAAAGCACAACTATCTCTAAATGTAGCTATCTCTGCTTTATTCATAGCCCATGACGTTGCCTTGTCTAGGTCGGCTTTTTTAATGTTTTCGATATTGGCAAAATCTAAATTATGTGTTTTGCAATATCTTACAAATTGCTTTCTAAACTCAGGTCTAAACGTCGGTATAACGTCTTCCTTTTCTAGTGCTCTATAATCTAGCTGTATTGCGGCATTTATCGCTCTTGCTTTAACTATTTTTGAACCGTCCGGTCTTGTTGTTTCTATGAATCTGCTCTTTGAATCAGATTTTTCATAAACTTCATGAAACAATGCATTTAGTTCCGGCTTGTTATCGCTTATTTCTTTGTGTGTAACCTTTGTTGCCATCTCAGCAGAACCGCCCATTTTTTCAATTTTGCCTTTCGCCGCTTTTGTCAATGCTCGTTCTATTGAATCTGAACCCGCTCTTGCGACAGCAAACATTACGTTTCCGCCAAAGTTTCTAAGGTGTGTCTTTGGATTTAAAAGCATAGAACAATGGCGAATCTCGTTAAACTTTTCAAATGCTGTTGACGGTATCTTATCCCATAATTCTACATTTATATCTTTAAACACTTTGTCAATTTCTTCATTGCTTGTTGCCTTGATAATCCTGCTTGCCTGTTCCTCACTTAACTCTAAAGGCTCTTTCAATCTATCCTTGAATTTAGCATTTAGCCTTTTCACTTCGCCTTTTGCAGTTCTTACCCTGCCCTCCGGCGTTGACCTCAAAATCATTTTGGCGGCGTTCATTGCTTGTCCTGCTGATGATGCAATTTCTGTAGCCTTTTCACTAATATCCATTATGCGCTTTATGTTCTCTGCTTCATCGCCTACGCCTTTGTTTATTTTATCCATCATATCATTCAGTGCAACAGTAAGCTTTGCCTCCACCTCATGTATATCTGCCTTTACGCCTGTTGGTGTGGCTTCGATATCCATAATGCTTTTATAAACATACTCAGGGTCCTCTTCATACATTTTCTTAGCTTTTTCCATTGCTTCTTTTTGAGACATGAGATTCCTTTTATTGAAAAGTCCGCTACTCTGGGCATCATCAAATCCATTATTGACATTACCATTATCATCAGTCATATCAGACACGGTTTTTCGTATATTCGTATAATGCTGTGAAATCTCATCATTAGTTACACCCTTGTCTGCTCTTTCAATTACCTCTTTATCACTCTGTGCCTTTATCTCATCTGCCTTACTATCGTACTTTGTTGCTTTGCTCGATACGCTTTCAGGAGCTTTTGGGTCTATATTTAAGTGGTTTTCCTTGGCAGAGTTTGATTTTTCTGATATTTTATTAGTAGAGACGTACCCAGATTCGGTTTCGGACGTTAAGTGAGGAGGCGTTTGGCTTGTATTCACTGTCTGGGCAGTTTCTTTTTTTATGCCTTTTTCATATTTAGTATTGACTTTTTGTGAATCTTGATATATCTTATTTATAGGGTCAGATGTATCTGAAACCTCGGGCAATTGGAGCCCGTTGCGTGGCAGTTCTTCTAACCCATTTTTTTTATTCTCATATAGTATATTACCTTTTTCACGTTGTTCTTTTATAAAACCACTAAAATTATCTTTTCCATATTCTGAAGCGATTTCATTTTCCACCTCTACGTTGCCTTTTTTATCTAAATGCACTGCAACCATAATAGGGTTTCCATTAGTATCAACCTTTTTTGTAAACACAACAAAACTGTTATCTTGTGTGTCTGATTTAAGTATAGCAGTAGGGTTTTCTAGATCTTTTCTTAAGTCTTTTACAGTGCCAACGCCGAGATTATGTCCTTGTGATTTTTCCTTTCCTAATTTCTTAATTCCTCTCAATGCGTCTTCATATCCGGCTGGATAGGCTATTTTACGAACGGTATTTTGATTTATTTTCATATCAACGTCTTTAGCACCGTATGACTGTAATTTCTCTGGCGTTTTTCCGATAGTTAATTTTTGACCTGTTTTAGACTTGCCTGTAATCACATCGTCTACCTGTTGTGAAAAGGCTTTATCGGATGCAGTTCTTTCAGCCTTAACTTTTTCAACGGCTTCCCTCTGCGCTCTGGATATCACATTCTGCCTAGCTTCTGTTATTGCCTTATTTAAAAAGTCTGATTCGCTTTTACTCAAAGGGATTCCAGCCTTTTGTCTTGCCATAAGCTTAATTATTTTGTTATAGTTCTTTTTTGTTACAACTTTGCTTATGCCTTTACCTGCAAGTTCTAATCCGCCGCCCACTGCTGCGTCCATCGCCGTGTTAGCAAGCATATTAAGTCCAGCTTGCGACCAATTAACGTTGCCGTCTTTGTCGGTTGCTTCTCTAATAGACTGTGAAAGATTAAGCGGCGATGATACAATGGCATCTGCCCCTCTATTTGCTATGAACTTAGTGCTTGCTTTAGTCGCATTCTTTTCAGCCGTTTTTTTTGCCAACTGAGCGGACTTTCCGATTAAAGCCTTTTCAGCAGTTCCAAGGGAATCTTTAGTCAACTTTTTCCCAATAGTTTTAGTGCCTGCTTTTGTAGTAGCTTTTACAAGCCCTTTCTTACTTGCAGTTTCAACACCTTTTTTCCCTGCGGCTTTTATTAGTCCTTTTCCTATAGCTTCTTCTACGCCACCAACACCGCCAGACGTGAGAAACGATGCCATAGCACCTACAGTGTACCCCTGCTTATACTCTTTTGATTCCTTACCTTTTTCGATAATATTTTTATCGCCTTTAGAATACGCACCTGAACCCATTTTATCAAGTTCTACAGGTAGCGGATTAACCCCCTGTATAGCGCCTATTCCACGTCTTTTCGATTCGTCGGCGTACTGCGCAGTATTCAATTTGCCTACCTTTTTGGCTAAATCCTTGCCAAGAGCCGCATTCTTAGCTTTTGAACCGCCTGACATTCTCTCGGCATTCTGCACACGCAAATACTCATCAGACGTTAAATTCTTATATTTAACAGTGTCTTTCATTTCGCTATTTACATAATCATCTATAGATTTGCGAGTTTCTTTACTGTTTGCCTTTATGGTTTCTTTGGCAATCCTATCTTTCTGTTCATCTGAAAGACTACTATATTTCGGCTTATTAAGCTCATCATCTATCTGCTTTTTTTGTTCTGCGTATGTAGCAACGGTTACTCCTACATTTGTCATAGGTTTTTTAGTGCCCCAATTAACCTTTACGGTTTCCGTCTTGGAGGTTTTCCCCTGTGCATCTATGTTTTTACCTATTTTCTGCGCTTCTTTACCTGTCTTGCCATGTGTAGATTTCCAAAGATCTTGATTCGCCTTTGCAAGGGTCTTGCTTTTCTCTCCAAGCTGACCGTATGTAGAAACTGTACTGTTTTTCTTTGACTGCTGCTTTTTTTGCGTCTGGCTTGCTTTTACGTATGCCTGTTTAATACTCTCTTGCCTTGATTTTTTCTTTTCTGCCTGCTGTTTTTTAACTTCTGCCTGTTTATTAGCAAGAGTTTTCTGGCTTTGCTTATATGCGTTATATGCGTTTTGGCTTGCCTGACGTCTTTTTTCTGCTCTTTGTTTACTGGCTTCAGTGCGTTTCTGTGCCTGCGCCTGTGCTGCCGCATTATTTTTAGCTACAAGTTTATCCCATGATGAGGCTTGAGGTTTATTCTGCTGTTTTGAAGCTGTTTTAGTTGCCGCTTTTACCACAGCTGCCGCCGCTTGTTTTTTCTTATTTGAACTGCTTGATACTTTTTTGGTTGTTGCTACTTTTTTCGTTGCCGCCGCTTTTTTTGTCGCTGTTGCGGCAACCTTTGTTACTTTTACTAATCCCGCAAGCGGGTTCTTTTTCTTCTTCGCCATGCTAATATCCCTTCTTTGCCTGTCGCAGATATGCTATTCTTGCATCTATTACAGCCTGTTCTACTATACCAGTGCCTTTCTTCAACTTCTCTAGTTTGTTTATGTCATAATACTGGCTATATCGTGCCGTATAAAAGTCCTTCTGTTGCTGTGCTTTTGTCTGAGCATCTTCACGAGCATTCGCCCTGTCCTCCGCTTCTCTGTTTTGGATATATTCCTGCTTTGCACTGTTCATAGTTTGCGCATAATTGAACTTATTATCTTGTGCAGTAGTGTTGATATCCTTTATAGTAGATGATAAATCACTGTTGATGGTATTCCTCGTATTACCATAATCTGTATCAAGTTTAATGTTCGATGTCTCTGTCGCGCCGCCCCTTATTCCTGCCTGTGCCAACTGCGTGTTTAATTTCTGCTGATTCTGCATGCGGCTTATATATGCCTGTTTTAGCTGGCTATTTGCGCTGTTCTGCGCATCTGCAATTTGAGTTTTAGTGTCAGAATCAACCTTTTTGTTGTATTCATTTATTGCATTGTCATAATATGATGTATTATACGCCATCTTTATCCTCCAAAAAAAGATCCTCCCAAAAAAGCCTATATTGGCTTATTTATGATATTCTTCAAGGTCGCTTATTCTGTGATTAGCAACCTTTATTTTTTCCTCATGTACCTCGATTTTTTCTTCTATATTATAGGTGCGCTCTATTAGATTGTTATGTTTATCAACCTTTTTTTCAAGCTGCTCTATCCTGTATGTCGTTACCCTGCTTGTTGCAATAACCCCGAACAGGGAGCCGATTAAGCCCCCTGCGGCAGCTATTATGGCAACTATAATTTCTGCGTTCATGTCAATCTCCTATGCCTATGATATATATACCTTACCGCCCTTTTTAGCACATACATAACCCGATGGGATTAACAACCAGATATCATTACCTGACCTATATACTCCCTTGCATGTAACTTTAGTCCCTGATTTAAGAACTCCTGTAGACGTTGCGTGCGCTCTAGCGTTTGCCGTTAATGCGCTCCTTGATTTTCTCGCATATTTTGTCCCAGGGCCTGTCCTGACATTCATATTTGCTTTCAATGTATACGTTCTGCCGACTGCATATCCGGACGATGATGTCCCCGATGATGCAGATGTCTTCCCTGCGTTGTTTACATATGACGTTGGATTAAGTCTATATTTATGATTAGCAGACAGCTTGTTTCTCAATTCAAAGTGACAGTGATTACCTGTGGAGTTGCCTGTACTTCCAACCTCTCCGATTTTCTGTCCGGCAGATACTTTTTGCCCTTTTTTAACGCTGATTTTACTCATGTGAGCGTAGTTGGTATAATATCCGTTGCCGTGATTAATAACAACCTGATTGCCGTAGCTCCAATCTTCAACACCTTTTCCGCACCTTGCTACCGTGCCGCCCATTACAGCAACTATCGTATAGCCTTTAGGCGCGGCAAAATCTATCCCAAGGTGAGATGATTTATATCCCTGTGATATACGTGTGTATTTAGGGAGTGGTTTACATGCAAAATTCATTAGCCTTCCTCCTGTTCTGTTTTTTCAACGCCATCGTGTGCTTCTTCGACTTTGCCCTTTAACTTCTCGTCTGCCATGACATCATCTCCTGCTATAGCCGCCTGCGTAAAAGAGTTATTTTTCCACCAAGCTGCCACGGCAGTGATTACCGTTGCGCCGAGTGAGCAAAGCTGATAAATGGTATCATCTGCGATGTCGATAGTGCCTATGCCAAATATAGCAAATACCTGATTGATGAGTGCCAGCAGCAGTACGATTGTGCGCGCTATAGTTCCATTTTTGATTTTCATTTCTTACCTCTCTTTCCAATACAAAAGACCCTCAGAACTCTTTTATTCCTTGGGTCTTTGCATTTTTATATTGATATAAGTTATGTTTATGATATAATAAAAACAAGAGGAAGCCGGAAAAAACGGCTAACCGATATCAGTCGTTAATGACCGCCATCAGTTGCAAGCAGGGCGGTCATTTTATTTCCTTCACAATCTTATAAAGGATCACAAGATAAATTACATCAAACATGTATTCTACCATGTGCACCACATCCTTTCAGGCTAATCCCAATGGATCCCTTTAAGATGTGGTTAACCGCTTTAACTTGTCCTCTTGTTAATACTATTCTATTGTTATTATTTCCGTATGTCAACGGATTTTAAGAGGCGGTATCTCGCCCCTATGCTATTTGTAGTAACCGTCTATTAAAATATCAACATAATATGACCCTGCTATTTGAGCGCCTGCAGTTCTGCCGTAAATTGTGAATGTGTGTGGAGTTGCAGTAGATAACGCGCTTGGGTTTAGTACGCAATCTCCCGTCCTATTGTCTCCGATATATCGTTCTTGTGCCATTATTATAGCTGATTTTGCGGCAGCTTGGTCGGTTATTAGCGTAAAGCTTGTAGGCAGTGTAACGACTACATAACCACTCGTAAAGGTCAAGTAACCGCTGCGCCTTATTTTCATTTTTCCGCTATAGTATTTTTCATATGACCATATACCTGATGTCCCTTGGGCTATAATCTGATCTCGAGAGCCTGCATATGTTACCCACGAGCTCCAAGCTGTCCCAGTCCAGCGTCTTGCAAATGTTACAAAATAAC
>CAZYWO010000022.1:11309-25445 GCA_964651095.1 uncultured Oscillospiraceae bacterium
AAAGTTCCCTCTATTGTGTCTATTTGTGTTTGATTTTTCTTTATAGATGCGACTGAACTTTGAAGTTGTTTTATCGCTACATCACTTCGTTTCGGGTCTAATACCATTATGAAATAACCTCCTCGTTCGTATTCGCTTTAACGTTTATAGTTCCCTTTGTCCAAGCTCCGTTTTTCTTTATCCATGCAATTCCTTTGCGCCATTTGCCGTTAACGTTTACCCACACTATAGCTTCATGCCATATTGACAGAGGTGTCCATATTGCGTATAAGGTGGTATTTGCACTTATTGTTATACTCCCTCCTGCGCTGTATTTCGCAAGCTTATCACTTGAACTTGTACTCCAACCTAAAAAATCATAGCCTGTTCTTGTTGGTTCAGTGGTTGACAAAGTGAATGTATTGCTTGTAGCTGAATTATATATAGTTGCGCTCTGTGAGCTTGGCGCACCACTGCCGCCATTGGCATTGTAGGAAATAGTTAACGTCTTTTTCCATATTGCGTATAAGGTGGTATTTGCGCTTATTGTTATACTCCCTCCTGCACTGTACGCTGATGTTGTGGCAGTATTCGACGTATTCCAGCCCACAAAGGTGTACCCGCTTTTCGTCGGTACCGTTGTTGACAAAGTAAATGTATTACTCGTTGTCGCATTATATATTGTTGCGCTCTGTGAACTTGGTGCGCCACTACCACCATTAGCATTGTACGAGAGTGTCAGTGTCTTTTTCCATATTGCATATAAAGTAATTGCTGCATTTGCAGTATACGATGCCCCCGCGCTATATGATGATGTTGTCGCTGTGGAAGATGTTCCCCAGCCCACAAAAGTATACCCCGTTCTCGTTGGAACAGTTGTTGATAATGTGAGCGTTTTGCCATACCATTTAGTCTGTGAACTTGGTGCACCACTACCGCCATTGGCATTGTAGGAAACTGTATAGCTTGCAAGTGCAGGAACAGAAAATGAAGTGTATACAGATGCACTGCCCCCAGCATAAGCAATTCCTGTATATTTAAATGCGGCATACTTAGTCTGTGCGCTTGTTCCACGTGAAAAAGACGTTGACTTCGAGCCTGCTGTAACTATGTTTGAACTGCTCCACGCCGTCGAGCTTGTAGTTTTCACTGATTTATTTGACGCAAGCGTTGTCCCTGCTGATGTAGACCAACCATAATACAGTGTGTTAGATGAATCGCTGCATTGATACTTAGTTCTAATATAATATGTCGCTGTAACCGTGGTCGTTGTCGCTGAGGACGATACACTTACATTTATTCCCGCTTTGCCCTGTGCGTTGCCGCTCCCTGCGGCAGAACTCCATACTGTCATGTTGCACCTCTACTCTGTTAACTGTATATATACATCGCCGTCGACACCGCCAGACGGGTCAGCAGTTCCGTATGTTATTTTTACGGTGCTTATAGTTCCGTCATTTATCATAGTGTTTATACTGTTTGCATTCTCCTGTAGGCGCTGTACTGCTGCATCTGTGGAGCTTTTATTTGTATTTATGATGTTTGTGAGGTCTGTCTTATCACTTTTCATCTGTGCCGACAATGTTTCCAGAATCTCAACGTCTGCTATATCACACAGTTCCTTATTTGTGTCAATTGCCGTCTGTATATAGTCAAGAGCGTCATTGTGTTTTTCCGCAATCAGTGTCGGCAGCTGGTCGAATCTAAGCTTGTTTTCTGTTGCGCTGTTATTAGGTAATGTATTACCACTTACCCCCTGCAATCCATTTTCTTGAATTTCAGATTCTGTAACCTTATATGTGTCTTTAGTTGCCATATTCTTCCCCTTATTTAATGAATCTACCGTCTGTAGATTTACGCTTGCTGTAGCCTCCTACCGTGTATGATTTTGTAATTTCATACACTACAAATGGTTCATTTATTACGTCATTCGTAATAATGAACTGTAATCTTTTATATTTTTTTATCTTCTTGTTTATGAATATATCGACAGGTGCATCGTTAGAATCGAATGTGAATCTATCAAAATCAATATACGAAAAATAAAATCTATCCGCATACTGCTGACCTATATAATATTTTTTGTTATTATCTACATTTAAATATACTTTAGCCGATGTTACTGCATACGGAAGCATACTCACAACCGTACCTTTCTTTAGCAATGTTTTATATAGCTGTGTAGCGCCATCGTTATCAAGCGGTGTACTCCATTCAGCGTATATTGCTTCGCCATCATCGTTGTAACAATCGCCTTCATCGGCGGTTTTAAATCGCCTGAGTGTACCATTTGACGTTGCGAACCACAGTGTACCGTTATATACCGCAAATTTTTTTGCATCTATATTTTCCCAGTAATAGCATTCATACACAAAATTAGTCCACTCCGTTCCCCATGATGTTTTTTGCCTTGTATCTAACACATAACAATGGTTATTTACGCTTAGTATGTAATATCCATCCCAAACAGTAGCGGCTGAATTTTGTAAATCATCCTCCTGAAATAACTTTTTATTTAGATAATAACTTCTATTTTTTACTGCCGTTGATGATAATGCACATATTCCTGATGGAGCTAAAAACAGTTGTGCATCGTCTAAACTGCCGAATGTGTTAGGTGACACAGCTCCAACGCCTGTCAAAAACTGCTTAACCGCATATACCGCTTCATCATCATAAGTTGTTGAGTACATGAAATAAACAGTTGTATCAACCGAATTGCTTTCTTTTATAACGCCGAGGTATTCACCAAGCGGGGCAAGCCCCAAAATCTTTGTGTCGTTACTGCCGACCACTGCATAATTAAGATCCGGAAAATAGCTTACTCCAACAACCGCATCAGAATACCATACATATGAACTGTACAAATCATCATCAAGCCCGCTCAGAAAAACCCTGTTTTCATAAAGAGCAACCGCAGTACAATTCAGGAACTTATCCACTAAAGCGTTTTCACTTGATGGTGTGTATTCAACCATAACGTTATCTTCGCCCTCTACAGGAGGCGCGCCGATTGTAGCAGTTATTGTGTTTCCTGATACGCTTACGCTTCCTGTAAACGCTACAAAATTACCGCTCGAATCTTTCACCTTTATCGTTACCGATTGCGTCGTATCTATCGCCTGAGTAACTACAAGAGATTTAGTACTGCCGTCAGATGCCGTTATGAACTGTTCTATTCTTCGCCTTGTTAATAGATTTACGCTCTCGTATATAGTTCCCCCGCCTGTAGGGCTTCGACCTATAATTGTTGTTGGTATATAAGGTGTTACAAGTTCAAAGCTATAAGTATCACCGCTTGGCATATATTCATATAAATTGCCATTGGTTATCACGCAAAACAAGCTTTCTGCATTCGTCCCAACGAAAAATCCTATGACATTATCGCCGCACGATGTCATTAAAACATCATAAACATATCCAGTATCAGTTACATCTACTCTACACAGCGTATCATCTACATGGCAAATTAAATGCGAGGTATTATTAAAGTCAAAGCTCCACATATTTTTGCAATTATTATCATAATCTTCTCCGTTGTATTCTGAACTTATTATGGTTTCCCAACCCCAACGCTTCTTTGGGTTTCCACCTTCGTCACTTATCATATTGACCGATGTCGGGGAATGCTTCTTATACACCGAAGATGAATTTTTAGTAAAATCCACACCATGCAAATCCGTATATTGAGTTGTATAAACTTTTTCTTCGTCCGGTACCGATAAAGGCATTTTATATCCCCCAATCTGATATTATCCTTGCTTTTGGTTTAGTATCTGTAGCTTGCAATTCTGCCGCCAATGTCTCATATCTATTGTAGTAATATACTGATTTCGTCTGGTCATCATCTAGCCATATATAATAGCTTGCAAGCAAGGGAAGTAACTGATGTGCTCTTAACGGCAGTTCTATCTCCGTATTACTGTCGCTTGATCCTGTGTATGGCACATGCGCTTTTTTATAAAAAACTCGAAACTTTCCAGATACGCTCCCGTCCATTACTAATATTTTGCCGTTTTCTATATCAAAATCGTTATATTTGGTATAAACCTTATCGCCATACATAACGGGAGTATCAGCAAACGCTAGAAACGTCACATTTCCATCACTATCTTTTGTCAGTTCTTCTATGTCGTAATATATTAAATTCTCAGTGCTCCCGTCTTGTTCTATTTCATATGTTCCGATAATAGGAGCAACAAATAAATTTATTTCGGTTATTGCTCTATTTATACAGTTTGGTATAATGCTCCCAAAATCTTCAATTTCACTTTCATCGGAAAAGCCTAAGTCTTTTATGTTTTCAATTAGCTCACCGTAATTCATTTCTTCCTCCGTGTTTTTTTAGGTTTTGCTTTTTTCGCTTTTTCCGCTTCTTCAACCTGCTTTCGCTTTTCTTCAAGCCGTTTTCTCTGCTTACGTGTTGCCATTTCATTGCTCCTTAAAAAACAAATGGGGAGTAGCGCTTATGTTACTCCCCGCAATTACTAAACTCTAGCTTCTACAATTCCTAACGTCATTGCCTTATCTGCAACCACAGTTACTTTGCCACCTTTTTCACCGCTTACATTTTTAAACCTGTTGGAATTGATTGTAAACGCATACGTGCCGGCAGCGTCAAAAAGCATAACTTCATCATTTACTCCCGCATAACTGTTGCCTGCCTTAAGAGTAAGCGATGTAGACGCTGTTGTTACTGTTGCAATAAACATAGTATGTTCGTCCTTAAAACTACAATCAAAATCAGCTTCAGTGTCTGCCGTAAGCGAGTTTAAAGTAACCGCTACCGGCGAATTTGGCTGTTCTGTCTTGTTTACTATTAAATCTGCCATTTTTGTACCTCCTATAATTTAACCTTTATAACCGTAATTTCTTTAGGTCTTGTTACTGCGCCGTCATAAAGTGCATAGCCCTTTACTGCATCGCTAAATGACTTTTCAGCTCTGTACGGTTCGAGATGAATGTAAGGCTTTACAAATGATATTGCCTTATTAGTCATAACTGGAATATACGTATAGCCGGAACTGTCAACATAAAGGTTGTTGGATTCCTTAACGGTTATACCTGAATACCTTCCCACTTTGCCGTTTTTCAGCATCTCTGAATTATTAGTATCAAGATCTACATACGCTCTCTTGAGTACCATGTTAAATTCCGGCGGCGCTATCATAGTTACCTGCGTACTTCTTGAAACATTGTTCTTAAGCAGCTTCAGATACGCTGTATCTATATTATTGAGGATATCCGTTTCTGTCAGCGATGCCGCAGTAACTGCAACCTTTATATTTTTATCTGCTGCCATCTTAAATATAAATGCGTCCTGTGCCTGTGCAACCTTATCTTTTGCACTGGACATGTATTCTGACAGCAAACTACCCCCATTCTGCGCCTGCCTCTTATCAAGGTCATCAACATAAAAGTTGAAGTCGCATACTTGATTTAGAGGAATAGTCATTGATGTTGATTCAATAGATTCCGGGTCATCTAACGTATGTAATTTGCCGTCAGTCCAATGACGGGTAGTTACTTCGCCAAGACCTAAAATCTTGATTGAATCTCCCGGCTGTGTTGCCAGTCCTTCATACTGGTGGTTCGTGTTTTCATATCCCACCAAAGACATATCTAAGTCCTTTTCAAACTGTTTTGCCCATACAATAGGCTTGAATTTTTCAATGCTCATTATTAAACTCCTTTACCACTTGGACATACTTGCCCGTATTTTTGTTAAATTTGCTTCAACTTGTTCAGGGGTCATAGCATCAACTTCTTTTTCGGTGAAATAATCCTTTTCTATAGGCTTGTCATCAATCTTCCCTATTTCTTTCGGCGGCTTTGCCTTAGTGTTTATTTCCTTCGCTTTAATTGCATAATAGGCTTGTTCGGCTGTAAGCCCCGCCGCAATATAACTACTAAAATCTTCGCCTAAATCGGCTAAATTTTTAATGTTTGGGTCAATCTTTTGCAAAGCCATTAAATCACCTTGCATGGCATTATCAGCTCTCACACTGTTTAACTGTTCCTTTAATTGCTCGTTTTCCAGTTCCAGTACAGCTTTTGACTGTTCTGCCTGCATTGTTGCTATGACATCTCCTGTACTTATCCCCAGCGATTCAGCGAGTGCGTCCACATCTGCTGTTTCACTTCCGGATAGTCTCTTCAAGACTTCTGCCCTTGCGCTCAACTCCGCTTCCTTTGCGGCAAGCTTTTGTTCTGCTTCCTGTGCTCTTTTTTCAGCATCTTGCAAAGCGCGTCTTTGCTGTGCAAAGGCTGTGTCTCGCTCGTCCTTCTCTCCGGACGTTTCTTTTGTCTCTTCGGATTCAGGTTCAGCGACCTCCTGAGTTTCTTCGCTTACTTCTTCGGACGGTTCGGCGACTTCCGTCTCTTCTACGCCTAAATTTTCTTCAAATTCCATAGAAATCTCCTTTTTTGTAATAAAAAGCAACCTTTATTGGTTGCTCCGTTAAAATATATAAAAAACAGAATTATTTCTGCCTTTTAACTGTAGCTTCTGTGTTTGTGCCGTCTGTAGCGTATGCTTTGCCAAATTCACCACATCTCGGGTTAACACATGTGTAATAGTTTTTCCTTATCTCCATATCATCTGTATTTGATATTTCAACTCGGTCTAATATCATCTCGTGTCCGCATTTACTGCACTGGTTTTTCGATGTTATCATCGTTATCCTCGCTTTCCCACTGCGCCATTGCGTCTGCCGCAATCTGTTCTTTCGATAGCGCCTGTTCCTCATTCTGCTGCATCATCGCTTGTTGTGCTGCTTGCTGTGCCTTTCTGCGCTCAATAATTGTCTGCATTTTTGATTTTGGTATAATTCCATGCTCTGGACTTGCTTCTATGTACTCTTCAAACGTTATATATTGTTTATCCAGCACTCCATCAAGCCAAGTCTGCTCCGCTTCTTTTGTCCATGGATTATCCTGCGATGTGTCAATACGTATATCCGGGCGCATTTCGTCAAGGTTTTCTTTTGTTATTCTCTGCACGTTTTTAGTTTTCTGCCCTGTCACGGGGTCTTCATCTTCCATTACTACATCAAACCCATCCGGATTATATACAGACCAAATTTCTACCCATAACTTAGCTAGGTCTTCAACAAAGGTTTTCATTTTAGCAACCTGTTCGTTAAGCGGGAGTGCTGCTTGGTCTCTTACTGCAAGTACCGCTGACGCCGCTACTCTGTTAAGGTTTATATTACCCATAGCAGTTTCACCGGCACCGGAAAGTTCCTGAGAATTTTTCAATAGGTCTTCTGCATACGATTGTGGTTCGCCGCTGCTTTGAGCCGGGGTCATATACGAAATAGCCTGATTTACACTCTGAACGCCGCCTGTCATTAGCTCTATCGGCGCACCAACTTTTTCCAAATCCTCTGGGTTAGCTATTACATTCCCATCGTATGCTATTCTTGGATATGCCGTTAGTTTTATTATCTGGCTTCGTCTTGCAAGGGTTTTGTTTATTTCAAGTTGGTTTGGTATCAATCCCTTTACTTCTGATACACCTCTTGCATTATTTGGCTCATCTTCCCATGATATTTTTACGATAGGATATAAGGTCATTCCCCTTCCTAGTGATTCATCTGCATTTGTAACCACTATCGGGTGTTCAGGCACATATACAACGTTCTTTGTTGCCTTTGCCACATTCACAATTCCGTCTTTCTTTTCAAGGTGTATTATGCACGTAACCTTTGCACTTGACGATATTGACGTATGCTCGACTTCATCGGTATTCCCGACAATATCAACGGTTTCATCATCCGGAACTATTGAATCTATTTCTTCGCTTGGTATTCCGTTTAGTTCTGCTTCTCTTTTTACGCTTTCGACTGACTGCCTGTGCCAGAGCACTATATAAGGCTGATTCTGTATATTGGATTCATTCTCATCGCCATAGAATATATTCGTATTAGGTATTCTCTGCACATCTGAGACATCAGAAGTGCCGTAATATTGTATTCCATCACCGGTAACAGCAGCATCTTTTATCGTTGCCCATAGTTCCAAATCCATATTAGATCGTTCCCAGCATGCGCTAAACATTGTGTTTAATTTTTCGTAGACGTGCTGCAAATTTTCACGACCTTCAATATCAGAAAAATTAGCAACCATATTGTTTTGTGAAACCGTGGAAACTTTATATTTAATAGTTGGCTTAATGAAATTTAAAAACGGCAGTTCTTCGCCGCCGCTTTGAATACCTTCCCACTGTTTACCAATGAAAAAATTCCAATTTTTATTTGTTTCGGTTATTAAATTTTTTTTATAAATGTAATCTCTGCCACGTTCATATCTCCGCCAATACTTATTTGTTTCTTTATTCTTCAGAAGCATTACTTAATCTCCTTTTGTCCAACTTCCGTACCATCGTAAATATCTACATTGTTTAAAATATCAAGAGCCCTTTGCTCTTCCTGCGCTAACTTTGCTCTTTTCTTTTTATTCTCCTTTCTCTCCTTTTTCTCCTTTTGTTCCTCTGTTTTTTCGTTTAATTTCATTGCTATGCTCTTGAGAAATTCGAACGTTTCCGACCGTTCGCTATTTTCACCGCTTTTATTCACAAAGTCATGTGTTGAAAGCATTATCCGTGCTCCAAATTTAATACATTCAATCGTTATAAATGGTAAAAATAACAAATAAATTACAACTATTGCTCCTAAAACTTTAAATAACATGTATTTTTTCTCCTTTTCCGCTTCTAACTGTTTTCTTTTTCAAATTGAAGTATCTATCACCTGTTTTAGTCTTCATGTATTGACGTTTATATGCTCTTGTTAAAGCCAATCTGTTCACTCCCATAGTCATTGTGTCTACCATATCGTCATGTTTACCGTTTGGAAAGCTCGAACACTGGTCTATGAACTCCCATGTTATCTTTTTATCTCTCGGTAAATAGACGTTTCCGGCTTCCACCACAAACGATACCGCATTAACTCTCGTTTCTTTGCTCGTATCTGGATTTACTGGTATAATCCCACTAAGCTCCATTTTAAGCATCTGTATTATTGCTGTACCGTTTGCTTTATCTTCTATCAAAATAGCCCCTATTTGCGGATATCTTGCCTTAGTAAGCTTTATTTTCTTAATTGTGGCTGTGAGATTTAAGTGCTCGTTTATCATCTCTATCATGTAGATTCGCGCGCCTTTTTTACCCCATACTCCGATTGCTACATAGTCGTTTTGCTTCTGGTCTTTAAACGCAGCGTCTACCGTCATTATCATTTGATCTATTTTTAATATGCCATTATCATAGTCGCTTCGGTCGTAAAACTCCCACCACTCACGTTTAAGCATATTTCCTTCTTTTGCTGTTGGTCTGCCCTGATAAAGAGCGTTCCACGCTCTCACACCTTCTTCAGATTCAAACGTTGTCTTAAAGTCTTTTAACCACTCGTTATCTTTCCCAAGTGGCGGACAATCATTGCACAAAGCTTCTCCTACTTTACGTCCAAGTAAATCATTTTCTTCGGCTTCGCATGGCAGGTTTACTACCTTGGTTCTGTCTGGATATTCTTTTATTATCCTTCCCGCTAAATCATCTTCGTGCCATCTTGTCATGATTAAAATAATCTTTGCTCCTGCTGACGTTCGGGATTTTACGGTGTCTTCAAACTCGCTCCATATACTGTCTCGCTGTGTCTCCGAATCTGCCTGCTCTCTATTCTTTATGGGATCGTCAATTATTATAAGGTTCCCCCTATGTCCCGTAATACCAGAACCAAATCCTTTACTAATCATTCGACCTTTTCCATTGTCAAGTTCAAATTCTCTGGCTGTGGATTTCTTCTTGTTTGGTTTTACTCCAAACAGTCCGCCATATTGCTTTACCTTCTCTAAATTCCTTTTACCGAATCTTTCCGCTAAATCATCACCATATGATATAGTGATAACGGCTTTTTCAGGATTCTTGCATAACCAGTACGCGGGAAATGTTTCCGTTACCGTTGTGCTGTTGTGTGTTGGAACTAGCTTTCTTCCAACGCAGTAAACGCCGCCTTCTACAGTTATGCAATTTCCCTGTTCCTCAGCTATTTTTTCTACATTACAAATGGCAATTCTTCTTTGTCTTGAGAACGTCTTAAGTTTCTTCCTTTCGATTCTGCATGGAATCTCTTCTGTTGGATTAAACGCTATTTGCCAGTAGTTTTTTTTACCACATATACCACTCGTTGACATCGTAGGTGTGCACTCACGAGTGGTTGTCCGCCAGCCGAAAGTAGCAACAAGTTCCTCAAAAGAAAACATCAATTCTTTATCTGCGGTTGTGAATACTATTCTGTTATGTTTATGGTCTACATATCCGTCAGTGTCAATAAGACCGGCCAATAGTTCAAGTCGCTGGCTCTTACTTGCCGTTAAATATTCTTGAGGGATATGCTTCTCGGTACGTCTTCTCGAATGACACATACCGTACTTCTGCAAATCTTTATATAGTCCTTTGTAGCCAGCATATAAAACGCCAGTACCTTTATGAATCCATTCAGCACCATCAGGATAATGCTTTCTCAATTCATCAATGGTTATGCGGTCTTCTTTGGCAGCACAAACCGTTCCGGATGTGTTCTTTCCGTCTCCAAGCCAAACCCCCAAAACATAAGGGTCTATAGCTAGAGACTTTTCTTCACAGTCTAACGGAGCAACTAGCGGCAACATAAAATTGTATCTATGCTCTCTCTTTTTCTCTTGCTTACCGTATGAAATCCGCTTTTCTATATACTTTGTTTCTCTTATTTTCTCTTTATGTACAGACCTGTCATGCACTAGCCACTCATGATTTTCATGTACCTTTATTTGTTCCCCGTTAGTTAGAGTAACAAGTCTGTTTGCGTAATATTTCGGTAAAACTGCTATTACTTTTACAAACCTACCACTCGGAGAAATTACTTCATCACCAATCACCAAATCACCGTGCTTTTTCCATCCGTTACTTGTAAGCACTGGCACATCATCGGCAATTAGTTTTCCATGCTGTGGCGGTGTATTGAGAATCAAAATCTCAAAAGCTTTGCTACTCTCACGTTCAACAAAGTTTTGTACAGTATCGCAAAGAAAACGATGAAATCTACTCGGATACCACGCTAAAGCTTCACCCGCTTCTTTCATTCCGTTATGCACGTGATAACAATAATATCTATATAACGCTTGTACGTTTTTTAAATATGCTTCTGAATAATCCACGTTTTGCCCTCATTAAAAAAACGCCGTTAGGCGGTAAATTTTTCTGGGTTTTTTCCTTCCTCTTCGGATTTCTGGATACTCACCCTCTTTATGCTCGTTAACGATAGCACAAACTAGTATACGTTCCTCTTTGCATGTGAATTCTACGCCCTTTCGGGTTTACTCCATTTTGGAACACAGCCTGACGAACGGTGCTACGTCTTGAACGTTATCGGGAAAGATGGGATTCGAACCCATATCCTGTCGGTAATGTGACGCATTTCCATTATGCTACTTTCCCCCACGTCTTTTTATATTTTTAAAATTTTTTCAGTATCGTTATTTTTTATATGCCATGCTTTATTGGGGCTTTTTTATCGTAATTTATACGCGTGAGCCTCGCCCCCACACCTACACTCCAGAGCGCACCCGCCCGCCGTGGGGCATGGCAATTATGGCACGAGTAGAGAAAGAGCATGCCTATATCCCTACCTTCTTTTTTTCTTTTTCTTTTTTTATCCACCATATATGTACGGGCGAGGTGTGTATATGTATGCATGTACTAAAGTATAACCACGGCGTTTTATGATAGATTTATGCAGTAATATGCATATTTATGCAGTATATTATACATTTGATATATTTACTTTTGATACCTTTTTACATTGTGACCGCTCCGCCCGTTGCGGTTGCTACATCTCAGCCTTTCACGTTTTTAACTATTCCCTTAATTTCAATTATCGGAATAGTTACTTCAACAGGTTAATTGCCTGTCGCGCCTGCTCTTCGCTTGCAATTACCAGTGTCTGGTTGACCGTTTGCGGCGCTGTGTCCTCCTGCCAGCCGTGCATTGCCTTGAGCCCAAATATGTCCCCAACACGACCTTTTGTGTACAGCCTTTCCTCTGTTTGCGCCTCAATTGCGAGCATAGCTTTTTGCAAAATCTCGCTATGTGTAATAAGCAGTATAACCCCATTATTATCAGTTATACAAGGGATACCATCTATATCATCTGTTATAGTGTCTACATCTATATTGTGTAGGTCTATATACTCGTATAGTCTGTAATCATATCCCCCGTGCAACATATCATACCAAGCATCCTTAGACATGCCGGATGCTAATATCATACCTGATACTGTTAGCGGCTTTTGCTCGTCTATAGGTTTATCTGCTCTATCCTTAATATATCCTTTTATTCTCTGATATATCCCGTATAGATCCTCCTGCCTGTACTTTCTCGCTTTTCTTGCCTTTTCTGCCGCCTCTTTATACTTGCCTATATCATCGCTGCGCTGTTGGCTAAAAGCTATAGCATTTGCAGGATTGCGCCCTGTATGCGTTCTGTTTCCTTTTTTGTAGGCGTTCGGTCCGTTACCGTTGTCTCTGTCGTATTGGTTTATTGCCACGGCTTTCCGCCCTCCTTCCGCTTGTCTTCCCATGCAAAAGGCGAGCCGTTAAGCTCGCCCAGAAAGGAGACAAAAACAAAACAATGTGTATTTGCAATATCTTACAATACTATAATATCATAGATTTTAAATAAATAATTTATTTTTGTCCATTATGATAATCTTGTAATTTACGCGATATGCCTTGACTTTTTATTGTCTATCAATTATTATATTGATAATATCAATAGCGTACCTGTTGATATGTCGCATCTCATATCTATATGAGAGCGTGGATTGAAATAAAAACGTAAGAAAAAAACTTATATGAATACCATATAAGTTTTTTCCTTTGTTTTGGCGGAGTTGCAAAAATATTTTAAAAAAGTTTTAAAAAACATATTGACATATGTGTACACATATGCTATTATATAGTCACAGCAAAGGAAAATACAAAAACCAAGGAGGTAGAAAAATGGAAAGAACGATCAAATTATTGTATGAAAACGAACTGATATGTGAAGTGCTTACGAATCACAGCATGAGCGTTGACGATATCCTTGATCTTATGGACATAGACATGGACGCATACGCAAGGGCGCACGGCTGGGACGGCTGGGATTACGAAGAACTGAGAATTGAATTTTAAGATAGAGTAAAAAGTAATAAGGATAATAGCAATGGCAAAGAATAACAACAAGAGTACAAAAAAAGAAACACCACAAGCCAAGTATGAGCGACTACATACAACAAGAGTATCGCTCAAACTTAGCAATAATACCGACGCGGATATACTCGATTTTCTATCCACATGTGGTAACAAGCAAGGACTGATAAAAAAATTATTACGAGATTATATAAGTAAGCAATCAGAATAAATTTGTGAAAATTACAATCTCATTATAGATGTGATACAATACAGTTAACATAGGGTGAGCGAAAGCGGTTTAGACTTTTGAAAGGATTATAGCACATGAACGACTATGAGTTACTTATAATCGTATTGATGATTATAGGTTTAGTGGTTCAGGTGGATAACCACAAGTAAAAACCGCCAAGCCGGGAACTTGACGGTTTTAATAAAGCTTTCTTTTCTCGAACCGCTTTAAACGGTTTCGCCCTTTGTTATATATATTATAAACTATTTGAAAGGTGATTACAATGGCAAAAAGAGAATCAAACTACTTTGATTCTCTCTCGATCTCTTTCAGCATATCAGCTTATTCTTTCAATCTTTTCTTTTAATTCCCTAACTTCACTTTCAAGCTTGTTTACCCTTATCAACAATAGCTCTTTTTCCTGATTCACCTTTAAAGATTCGTCAAGTTTTCTTTCAAGTGTCATATGTCCTTCCGCTATAATCTGTATATTGTTTCTTATTTCATTTTCGATAGTAACTTGTACGGCTGATATTTTATCATCCATTACCGATATTTTATCATCCATTACCGATATTCTGTTGTCCATTGCTGATATTTTATCATCCATTACCGATATTCTATTGTCTATATTATCCAACTTGTCTAATATCATTTTTGTTTCTTCATTCATATCTAGCCCTCCCTTTTAATTTTTTTAAATACTGCTTGCTTTT
>CAZYWO010000023.1:0-25370 GCA_964651095.1 uncultured Oscillospiraceae bacterium
ATCTGATCCTGCTAAAAATATGAGGCTCTAATTTGCGTTTTAAGCGATTTTTTTTAGAAAGTCTACCGAGATTACCTTGAAAATTTTGGTCGAAAAGCGACAAAACGCCATTTAAAGAACAATTGCCGCTTTTCATATAATTAGTGATAAATTGGGACCTGTATTGTCATGCCGACTACCAATTCATCGGCTGTTATATCGTTAATGCTGCACAATTGATAAACAGCCTGACGAATATCGGTATCTCTTGGCATATAAGTTTCGGCAATTGACCACAAAGTGTCACCGGACATAATTTCTAAATCCATATATTCCTGAATTGTGGAACTTGCAGCAGTATTTAAACCTAGTACAAAATGAATAACTGTAGTTAGTAAAATGATAGTTAAAACGATAAAAACCGTAAATCTGAATCTGCTGGATATTCTGTACTTTGTCATTAGGTTCACACCCCTTTCAAAACATTTGTTCTTTTCTATAATATACCAGAATGAACGTTCTTTGTCAATACAAATTTAAACGTTTGTTCGGATTAAACAAAAAAAATTTTTAAAAATACGAACAAATGTTGATGATTTAGAACAAATATTTGAAAAGATAAAAATAAAAACAATCTGTAAATTATATCATAAGAAAGATATGGCTTACAGATTGTTATTGTTTTAAATTTCGTCGATTTTTATTGCTTAAAAGTTCCCTACCCTTGACTTTCTGACTTTATTTTGAGATTTTATTATAGAATTTATCCATATAAGCATTAATCTTTTTCCTGAAAATCACACAAGTGCCGAAAGTAATACATGCGATAGCAGCAACAATTATAACGCCTATATAGTTCTGTTCATTAAGCATATTGCCAATGAGAAGGCTTCCTACCATTCCCGGAATCCTGCCGATGGCGGACAGAATTATAAACGGTTTAAACCTTATTTCAGAAACTCCGGCGGCGTAACTTACCATATCTTTTGGAACTCCCGGAATAAGATATATAAGGAAGATTATCACATAAACTTTTTTAGAATTAAGTCTTTCGATATAGTAAGACATTTTTTCTTCACCAAAGAAGAGATGAAGAAAATCTCTGCCCAGAATCTTTGCAAGTCCAAAAGAGATTGCAGTTCCTATAACAGCTCCGGTCATTGCGAACAGCAGAGCCGACCAGAATCCGTAAAGGTATCCGGCAGCCATTTGCACAACTTGTCCGGGTATAAAGCTTATGACTACTTGCATGATCTGTAGTCCTATATATATAAATATTGATGTGGTTTCGTATTTTTGAAGCAGTTCTACGGTGTCGTCGATACTTTTCATGTGCTGCAATACGTCGCTGCGACAAAACCCAATATAAAGAGGAATTCCTACCACAATAGTCAAAAGCAGTATTATTTTTAAAATTGAAATTGCGAGCCCTTTCTTGCTCTCATTTTTTGCCTTTTTTATATTCTCAACACCCATTTTATTTTCCCCTGTAAATTATAATCTAATGAGTTCCTTCCTCAAAAGTGCGTCTATTGACTTGATTACGCCCAGTTTTGAGTGTTCATAAGTCAGACCGCCCTGAAAATACACATTATAAGGCTCTCTGATGGGAGCGTCGGCGCTGAGTTCGATGGATGAACCTTGAACAAAAGCTCCTGCTGCCATTACCACCTTAGATTCGTAGCCGGGCATATCCCATGGAATCGGTGTAACGTGAGCATCTATAGGCGCTGCTGCTTGAATCCCTTCACAGAAAGTCGTTACTTTTTCCGGGCTTCCGAGTTTAATGGCCTGAATTATATCGCTTCTTGTATCATCTACTTGAGGGCATATTTCAAATCCCATCTTTTCATAAGCTTTTGCGCATAATACGGCGCCTTTTACAGCTCCGTTTACTACTTTTGGGGCCAAGAAGATACCCTCGAACATGGCTCTTGTCTGACCGAATGTAAGACCACATTCACCCCCGATTCCCGGACAGGTCATTCTGTACTGGATTTTATCGATTAAATCCTGACGTCCTGCAACATATCCCCCTGTGAGCGCAAGACCTCCGCCCGGATTTTTAATAAGAGAACCTGCGATTACGTCAGTCCCCACATCTGTAGGTTCTTTAATATCAAGAAATTCTCCATAGCAATTATCTACCATTTTTACTATATCAGGATTCAGCTTTGTAACAAATTTGGCCCATTCTTCGATCTGATCGATTGTGATTGCCTTTCTCCAGCCGTAACCTGTAGCGCGTTGAACCGTTACCATTTTGGTTTTTTCCGAAATAGCTTTTCTTATTCCTTCTAAATCTATGGAACCGTCAGGCAGAAGTTCTACTTGCTTATAAGTTACGCCGTAATCTTTTAGCGAGCCGTTGCCATCTCCTCTTATTCCTATGACTTCCTCTAAAGTATCATAAGGACCTCCCGTACAGTAAATTAATTCATCTCCCGGTCTTAAAATACCCAGAAGAGTTATGGCAAGAGCATGGGTTCCGTTGACTATTGTAGGTCTTACCAATGCAGCGTCTGTATGAAAAATGTCTGCATAAGTGCGTTCGATGGCATCGCGGCCGGGATCGTCATAACCATATCCGGTGTTCCAGCCGAAGTGCATGTCGCTGATTTTATTTTTTTGAAAGGCGGCAAGCACTTTATACTGGTTATATGCCATTATATCATCAATTTTTTCAAACTGGGCAGAAATTTCATTTTCGGATTCTGCTACCAGATTCAAAACTCTTTCATCGATTTTAAAATGCTCTTTTAAAAGTTCCTCAGTTAAATTCATTTGTCAGTCCTTTCTTCTTCCCATTCCATGTCTTTTACTAAATCTCGTTTAACATTCATCTTGTGGCGGGCATAGAGCTGGGTAGTAGTTACCTGCTCATGGTCTAAAAGTGCGGCCACATCAAAAATAGAATTTCCTCTGCCTATCAGGCTGGTAGCAGCCGTAGCCCTGAGTTTATGCGGGCTGTAACCGCCCTTACGGGTAGTATGTAGGGCGATGGCTGTATATTTTTTTACCAGTTCTCTTATTTGGCGTTCTGTCATTCTCTTTCCTTGCATAGAAAGGAAAAGCGCATCCTTATGCTCCTCTGCCAGAGACTTGTCTGAAACCCTTTCGTTATCTATATAATCGTGTAATACAGCCGTTACCGAATTATTAAGCGGCATGATGGACTCTTTGCCGCGTTTTCTGTAAATTTTAAATTCCCCTCGGTTAAAGTTAAAAGAAGACACGTTAAGCTGCTGTAATTCTGAGAGTCTTAATCCATAAGTAAGGAAGACCATGAGAATAGCTTTATCTCTTTTTTTGGTTTTTTCCCAATAAGTACGTTCATGTGCAGTAAGTCCTGCGCCTGTGGAAACTGCGTCGAGCATAATCATCACCTCGTCATCTTGGAGGGCTTTAATTTCACGTTCGCCTGCTTTGGGAACTCTTATGGGGTCAAAACCGTCGGTAATGTTTTTAGACAAAAGTTCATCTCTGTAAAGATACTTGAACATGACTGAAACAGAAGATTTTTTGCGAGCCAGCGACTTGTTGGAATTTTCGTATATATATACTGCATTGTCGGTTTCCACTTTATATTTTCTGCAATAATCCATAAACATATTTACGTCTGTTGCTCGTACTTGCTCTAGGTCGGAAAGTTTGATTTTATCTGTATTTTCTGCCTGTGTCAAATCAGTTTCATCTATTAAATATTTAAAGAAAAACTTTATGTCGCGTAGATACGCAAGTCTGGTTGCAGGCAGAACATTGCCTCTCAAATAAGCAAAATATCCGCGTAGAAACTTGGGAAGCTGGTTTTCCAGTTCTTCACATTCCAGATATATATCGTTTTCTTTTTTTATTACGTTATCGGGTTTGTCACTTTTATTGTGAATTTTTATTTCTTTTGTGTTTGTACCCATTTTATTATATCCTCAATTGCTGTTTCGTCGTTATCATAGTCGTTTATATTAAACCACTTCATATCTTCATATCTTCGGAACCAGGTAAGCTGACGTTTTGCCAGATGGCGGCTGTTCTTCTTTATCAGCTCTATAGCCTCCTGCATGGTGTAAAGTCCGTCAAAATACGCAATGATTTCCTTATATCCTATTCCCTTCATGGAAATATCAGCTTCTTCAAGCCCCGTCTCCAAAAGGTTTTCCACTTCATCGAAAAGTCCCTGTGAAACCATAATGTCTACTCTTTTATTTATTCTATCATAAAGTTGGTCACGATTTCTTGTCAAACCTATTAAGATCGAGTCATATTCCTTACATTTTTCTTTACAATTCTTAAAATCGGCAATATTATTCCCGTTGATTGCTCCTTCTAAAGCCCTTATAACCTTCTTTACGTTATTGGGATGAATACGTTTTGAGGCTTCCTTATCGATACTTTGGAGTTTTTTATAGATATATTCGGGACCGAAAAGCTCGGCTTCTTCTTCTAAAGTTTCTCTAAGCTGATTATCCTGTGGTGCGTTCCCAAAATCCATATCGTAAAGGAGCGCATTGAGATACAGCCCGGTTCCGCCGCTGATTACAGGCGTTTTCCCTCTGCTGAATATATCATTAATAGCTGATTTCGCCATTTGCTGATACATGGATACGGAAAACGGTTCTTTGGGATCGATTTGGTCAACGAGCCAGTGCTTTACTTGTGCTTGTTCATCTTCTGTAGGTTTAGCGCTTCCTATATTCATGTATTTATAAAGCTGCATAGAATCGCAGGATACTATTTCACCGTTAAAAGCTTTTGCAATCTCTATGGCATATTTAGTTTTTCCCACAGCAGTAGGTCCTGCAACTGCTATAATCTGACCCATTTTATACCCTCTTAAACATTTTTTCTATTTCATAGCGCGTCAACTTGATAAACGTAGGTCTGCCGTGAGGACAACTAAAAGGATTTATGCACGATGAAAGGTCGCTTATGAGAGCGATTACTTCCTGTTCCTTGAGTATATCGTTTGCCTTGACGGCTGCCTTGCAGGACATCATTATAAGTTTGTTGATTACTACGCTGTTTGATAGATTAGTTGAATTGTGTATATTTTCGATAAATTCATTTATAAAGTCTTCAGCTTCGGAAAGTTCCATAAACATTGGAATTTCAGATACTCTGTATGTATTTTGTCCGAATTCTTCTATGGTAAAACCCATTTTTTGCAGTGCATCCATCCAGTCGAAACTGTTTTCGCTGGTAGATAAGGATACATTGATGATTATAGGCATCATAATAGGCTGTCTCATTTTATTTGAATTTTCATATTCACCTACGAGTTTTTCGTAGAAAATTCGTTCATGAGCAGCATGTTGATCTATTAAATAAAAATTCGTTTCATCTACGGCGGTTATGTATGTGTCGAATATTATCCCTGTTATAGTGAGCCGGCTGAAATCAAAAGGTTTAAGCATCGGTTCATATATTTGGATATGAGACTGCTCGTCAGGTTTTTGAGAAGTTTCCATAGCCCCCATGTTTTTTGTAACTTCATCAGCAGGGTTAACAATGTTTGACAGTAACTCTTTTATGTCAACTTGTTCTTCTCTTGCTTTTTCACTTTCACTTTTTCCTTTCGGCAGCGATTCTTTAAAAATATTGGCGCTGTCAATCTGTGAAGCAGGCGAAACTTTTACTCCGTCAAAGATCCGCTCAAATACTTTAAGCCCTGAAATATCATTAGCTTTGTTATTGAAAATATTTCCCGCATCCACTACCGCATCTTTTGTAGCGAGTGCAATTTTTATTGCCCGGGAAATAAACTCTATGATCATATTTTCCTCGTCGAAACGTACTTCCCTCTTATTTGGATGTATGTTTACGTCGATGGTTTGCGGATTTACCCGAAGGAAAATAAAAACTATAGGATAACGACCTTCAAAAAGTCTTTCTTTGTATCCTGAAGCTACGCCTCGTTCTATGACTTTGCTGTTTACCACTCGGCCGTTTACGAAGAAAATCTGGCTGCTTCTCGTAGTCTTACTCATAGCAGGCGTTGAAATATATCCATCCACTGAAAGCCCGTCTTCCGTGTAATTTAAGGGAACCATGTTCTTAGCGTCAATATCGCTGTAAACCCGCAGGATGGTATTGAGCCTGTTTCCGTCTCCAAGAGTGGAAAACAGTATCTTCCCGTTGTTTATAAGTCTGAATTTTATATCCTTATATGCCAGCGCAATTTGAGACATGAAATCTATAATCATCCCGCTTTCGGCAGAATCCGATTTCATAAATTTTAATCTTGCCGGAGTATTGTAAAAAAGATCTGTAATCACCAAAGTGGTTCCTTCCGGACAACCGGTATAATCGTCGGAAATAACCGTACCTCCGTGAATAACAAGGCGCGTGCCATTTTTTTCATCAGCAGTCTTAGTAATAAGTTCTGTCCTTGTAACGGCAGCGATTGAAGCCAGAGCTTCGCCTCTAAACCCAAGAGTATCTATAGCATCTAAGTCCTTTACCGTTTCAATTTTACTGGTTGCATGACGAAGAAAGGCTGTTTTAACCTCATGGTGAGGAATTCCACAGCCGTTATCAGTTACTCTTATATACGATTTGCCGCCGTTTTTTATTTCCACAACTATGGAAGTAGCTCCTGCATCTAAGGCGTTTTCAACCAATTCTTTTACGATTGAAATGGGGCGTTCAATTACCTCCCCTGCTGCGATTTTGTCGGCAATTGCTTTTTCAAGAACTTTAATCATCGATATTTTCCTTCAATTCTTCTAATAGTTTAAATGCCTGTAAAGGTGTGATTTCCATTATATTTATTTTTTTCAGCTTTTCTATTTCCTTTGAGAGTTTTTCATTAAAGACAGCATTATCAGCCTTAACTATCGGTGGGTTAAGGTTAAACATAGAAAGCTGAGCGGTTTCTGAAGTTTTGTCTTGGTAAATTTCCTGATGAAAATCGGAACCGTTTTCAAGTTGAGACAGCTTCTCCTGTGCCCTGTTCAAAAGAGATTTTGGAATCCCAGCCAGTTTTGCAACGTGAATACCATAGCTGCGGCTTGCAGAACCTTCTACGATTTTATGCAGGAAAACTATATTGCCGTTTTGTTCCGCCACATCCACATTAAGGTTTTTTACTCCGTGGATTTCATCTTCCAAACATGTCAATTCGTGATAGTGAGTAGCAAAAAGTGTTCTGATATGAGTATTTTCGTTGCACAGATGCTCTACAGCAGCCCATGCGATGGAAAGACCGTCGTATGTACTGGTTCCTCTTCCTATCTCGTCAAGGATAATCAGACTGCGTGATTTAGCGCTGTTGAGAATATATGAAAGTTCGCTCATTTCCACAAAGAACGTGGACTGACCCTGGGCCAAGTTATCAGAAGCTCCGATACGAGTAAATATTCTGTCCACTGCCCCTATTCTAGCGTGTTCACAAGGCACGAAACAACCTGCCTGAGCCATTAAGACAATCAAAGCGGTCTGGCGCATATAAGTGGACTTTCCAGCCATGTTAGGACCTGTTATAAGCAGCATACTGGCGTCGCTGTCATTTAAATATGTGTCATTTGATACGAAAAGCCCGTCTGAAACGGTTTGTTCGATTACAGGATGTCTGCCTTTGACAATCTCGATTTCCATGGAATTATCAATAACAGGTTTAATATAACCCAGTCTTTCGCTTACATGGGCAAAGGAGGTGAGTACGTCAAGGGCGGCAACTGAAACGGAAGTACGCTGAATATCTTCAATATAGCCTTGAATAAAGTTTCTGACCTGAATAAATATTTCGTATTCCATCTGATTTATCTTTGTTTCAGCATTCAGTACCAGATTTTCCATTTCTTTTAGTTCCGGTGTGATAAATCTTTCCGCATTGGCAAGGGTTTGCTTTCTGATATAGTTTTCTGGAATCAGATCGAAATACGAACGTGTAACTTCAAGATAGTATCCGAAAACTCTGTTATATCCTACTTTTAGATTTTTTATGCCTGTACGCTGCCTTTCTGAATTTTCCAGATTGGAAATCCAGCTTTTTCCGTCTTTTATAGAAAATTTAAGGTTGTCCAGTTCTTCTGAATAACCGTCTTTAATTATGCCGCCCTCCTTGATTGTAAAAGGCGGTTCTTCGCATATTGCTTTGTCGATTATATCGTAAACGTCTGTAAGACAGTCTATTTCATTATTAATATTTCTAAGAATTTGTGTTTTAGCGTTACCTAAATTTGATTTTATTTCAGGCAACACTGCAATAGAATTTCTAAGAGCGATTAGATCTTTTCCATTGGCGTTTCCACATGCGATGCGACCGACTAAACGCTCAAAATCGTAAATCTGTCTAAGATTTTCTTTAATATTATTTCGCATTAAAAAGTCGGAGTAAAGTTCCTCTACCCCGTCAAGTCTTAAATTTATTTCAGAAGCCTCGTTTAAAGGCTCTCTGAGCCACTGACGCATTTTACGGCTTCCCATGGCAGTATGGGTTTTATCGAGAATTCCAAGAAGCGACCCTTGAACTTTCTTTTCATAGAGAGTTTCGGTAATTTCAAGATTTCTTATAGTCGCCTTGTCCAGCGCCATGTGAGTGCCGATTTCGTACTGGTTTATATGGGTAATATGTTTAAGATTTTGCTTCTGAGTTTCCCAAAGATAGCTCAAAAGAGCGCCCAAGGAAAGAGTTGCAAAAGGTCTGAAATCAAGTCCGAGTCCTGTAAGTGAAATACAGTTAAATTGTGCTTTTATTGCAGTTTCAGCTCCGTTTTTAGAAAAATAAGTATCGCTTAGGATATTGATATAAGCTTCCGTAGTATGTTTTATCTCATCTATAGGGTAAATTGAAGCAAATGTCTGGCTGCATATAATTTCTTTTGCTTTAATTTTAACCAGTTCATTTAAAAGGGCTTCATAAACGTTATCTCCATGGTATTCCGTAAGATAAAGTTCTCCTGTGGAAATATCGCAATAGGCTGCCGACATGGCATTTTCATCTGCGTAAACGGAAGCAAGATAATTGTTTTCATTTTCCCTGAGCATGGATTGAGAAGTCAGAGTTCCGGGAGTTACAACCTGAATAACTTCCCTCTTTACTATTCCCTTAGTGCTGGCAGGGTCTTCAATTTGCTCGCATATAGCGACTTTAAAACCTTTTTCAACGAGTTTTGCAATATAACTTTCCGCTGCGTGGAAAGGGACCCCGCACATAGGAGCCCTTTCCTCCTGACCGCAGCTTTTTCCAGTCAATGTTAATTCTAATTCTTTTGATGCAAGTTTAGCATCTTCAAAGAACATTTCGTAGAAGTCGCCAAGCCTAAAAAACAGAATACAGTCTTGATACTGCTCTTTAATTTCCATATATTGCTGCATCATAGGTGATAACTTCATACAAAATCTCCTTAAAATTCACTGGTTTCCTTGATAAATGTAAATATGTAAAAATGTAAACTATCTAGCATTATATGCTTTAATGCCTTCCTTGATGATATTAATACCTGCTTTCATGTCTTCTGCCTTAAGCACGTAAGCAATTCTTATATCGGATTGTCCTACTCCAGCTGTGCTGAAGAAACCGCCTGCCGGAGCAAACATTACAGTTTCACCGTCAACGTCAAACTCCTGAAGCAAGAACATTAAGAAGTTTTCTGCGTTATCAACAGGAAGTTGGCAAGTGATGTAGAAAGCTCCTTCCGGCACGCCGTATTTAATTCCCTCAATTTCGTTGAGCGCTTCTACTGAAACGTTTCTTCTGTGTTCGTATTCTTTCTTGATGTCATCAAAATATGAAGGATCAAGATTATAAAGCTGGGCAGCTCCCAATTGGTCGATTGTAGGACAACATAGTCTTGCCTGAGCCAGTTTCATCAAATTACCCATGAGTTCTTCGTTCTTGGAAGCGATGGAACCGATTCTTGCGCCGCATGCGGAAAATCTCTTGGATACGGAGTCAACGATTACTACGTTCTGATCAGCCTCTTTATAGGAGCCGAATGTAGTCATTTCCTTTCCGTCGTATACAAATTCTCTGTAAACTTCGTCAGCGATGATAAATAAATCGTGTTCTAAAGCGATGTCAACTATGAGTTTCATTTCATCTCTTGTAAGAACTTTACCTGTAGGGTTGCCAGGATTAATTATGCAGATTGCCTTAGTTTTAGGTGTAATAACGCCTTCGATTTTTTCCCTTACCGCATACTGATATCCGTCGTCGGCAGTAGTTGGAATTGCAATAACCTTGCCTCCTGCCTGACCTACGAAAGTCTTATAGTTGGTGTAGAAAGGCTCTGCCATTATTACTTCGTCATCCGGATTTAAGATTGCAGTCATAAGCATATTGATAGCTTCAGAACCGCCGTTAGTAATAAGCAGGTCTTTCTTTTCAAAATCCAGTCCTATTCTCTTGTAGTATCCAACTAATGCTTCAAGTAAATCAGCAACGCCGTGGGAATTAGCATAAGCTAAAACTTCCTCATCGTAGTTCTTTACCGCATCGAAGAAAGCCTTTGGAGTTTTAATATCCGGCTGACCGATATTCAAGCCGTAAACTTTCTTTCCTGCCGCTCTTGCAGCGTCAGCGTATGGAACGAACTTTCTGATTGGAGAAAGCTCCATTGCTTGGATTTTTTGTGATAGTTTCATTTTTTTCTCCTTTTAAATTAACACATCTTAAAATATAACATTTATTCCAACTCCTCGTGTGAGTCGTTAACAATATTATTAATTATCCCCTCATCAATAAGTGAAACCTTATCGGGCTGCTGTTTGGACAGATATAGAAGATATTCTATATTCCCCTTGGCGCCTGTAACAGGACTGAAAGTAAGTCCTATAGGATAAAGCATGTTGTCATAAGCATATTTTATCACATTTGTGATAACTTCCTGATGTACTTTTTTATCTCTGACTATACCTTTTTTTCCAACCTGCTCTCTGCCTGCTTCAAACTGAGGTTTCACAAGACAAACTAAACTTCCCGATCCACCCAGCAATTTAGCGGCAACAGGTAAAACAAGTTTAAGTGAAATAAAAGACACATCTATACTGATAAAGTCGATAGGTTCCTCAATCAGGCTTAAATCAAGATACCTTATATTGCATTTTTCCATATTCACTACGCGCTGATCGATTCTCAGTTTGTAGTCAAGCTGACCGTATCCAACGTCTACTGCATATACTTTGCGCGCGCCCTTTTGGAGCATACAATCGGTAAAACCTCCTGTCGATGCTCCGATATCCATACAGACCGAATTTTCAAGGCTTATATTCCAGATTTTCATGGATTTTTCCAGTTTCAAACCGCCGCGGCTTACGTAAGGACAAATATTTTCCTTTACTGTAATTTCAGCGTTTTCGTCTGTCATGTTTCCCGCTTTATCGCTTTTTTGACCATCAACATAGACTATGCCTGCCATTATCGATGCTTTAGCTCGCTCTCTGGATTGATAAAATCCTTTTTTTACAAGTAATACATCAAGCCTTTCCTTCAAAATATTCACAAATCCTTTCCGCAATCTTTTCGGGTGTTAAGCCGTATTTATCGGCAAGCTGGTTAAAACTCCCCTGCTCTATGAATTTATCTGGCCAGCCAAAATTAAGTATTTTTATGTTTTCATTTTTTAGCTGGTCGGCAACACATTGACCGAAACCTCCGCAGGTGCTGTTGTCCTCAATGGTAACCATAAGTTGAGCGTTTTTATCAAAGGGACTCAGATCCAAAGGTTTTACAATACCCACATTGACAAGACCTGAATCTATTTCTCTTTTTCTTAGTATTTCAACGATTTTGAGTCCACAGTCGGTCATTTTGCCGCAAGCCCATATATCCACCTTGCCTGCGTCTTTTATACGTTCATTTTTTATAGTCCAAGAATCAGTTAGCGTAATATTTTTATGGTAAACACATTCTCCTCTTGGATAACGAATAGCACATGGTCCGATAAATTTAAGAGCAAAATTCATCATTTCTTCAAGCTGATTTCCATCTTTGGGAGTAAGCACGGTCATATTTGGCATCGTCATAAGATAAGATAAATCGAAAATGCCATGATGAGTTTCACCGTCAGCGCCTACAACTCCTGCTCTGTCGAGACAGAAAACGACAGGAAGGTTCTGAATACATACATCATGGATAAGCTGATCATATGCTCGCTGCATAAAAGATGAATATATTGCAACCACCGGCTTTATGCCGCACTTGGCAAGACCGGCTGCAAAGGTAACTGCATGCTGTTCTGCAATTCCCACATCAAAGAATCTATCGGGAAATTCAGCAGCAAAAGGTCCAAGCCCCGTAGCTTCTCCCATGGCTGCGGTAATGGCAACGATTTTATTGTCATCTCTTGCTTTCTCTACAAGATAATTACCCATTATTTCCGAATATGAAACTCCCGATGGTTTTTTTATGAGATCGCCTGTTTCCGGATTGAAAGGGTTGATTCCATGAAATTTTCCGGGATTTTTTTCCGCGTTCTTATAGCCTTTTCCTTTCTTGGTGATAACATGTACTATTACAGGTTCGTTCAGGTTCTTGGCTCTGTTAAAAGTATTGACAAGCTCTGAAATGTTGTGACCATCAACAGGTCCAAAATAAGTAAATCCAAGTTCCTCAAACAAAATTCCGCCGTGACCTATAATGGAATATTTAATATCATTTTTAAAGTCGGCAAGACCAGAGGCGATATTTCGGCCTACATTGTTAATATTTCCTACTCGATTTTTAATAAAGTTCTTTACATTCAAATATCCCTTAGAAGTTCTAAGGGTTCCCAAGTGGGTAGATATTCCTCCTATATTGGGTGATATTGACATTCCGTTATCGTTTAGAATCACGATAACCTTAGATTTAGAGGCGCCTATATTGTTTAAAGCTTCAAATGCCATTCCGCCTGTAAGCGCTCCGTCGCCTATGACAGCTACCACTTCATATTTTTCTCCGGTAAGTTCTCTTGCAGCAGCCATTCCGGCTGCTGCTGAAATGGAAGTGCTGCTGTGACCTGTATCAAAAACATCGTGAACGCTTTCCCGCCCTTTTGGAAAACCGCTTAAACCGTTGAATTGTCTTAAGGTATCAAAGTATTCTGCTCTGCCTGTCAGTATTTTATGTACATAGGACTGGTGACCCACGTCCCATATAATTTTATCAATAGGGCTATTAAAGACCTTATGTAGGGCTATGGTAAGCTCAACAACTCCCAGATTGGAAGCAAGATGTCCGCCTGTTTTAGATACTTTTTCTATGAGGAAATCTCTTATAGAATAGGTAAGCAATTCCATTTCTTCTTCAGACATCGACTTTAAATCGTAGGGAAAGTTATAATCAAGAATATTTCGTTTCATTTATAAAATCCTATTTTCTTCTGTTTTTTAATTTCAGAACAAGTTCTCTGAAGAACTCCGCATTATCATAATAAGGAGAAACTGCTTCAACTGCATTATCCGTAAGCTGCTCCAACCGTTGATATGCGGCTTCAAGACCATTGATGGAAGGATAAGTGTTCTTATTTTTCTTCTCATCAGAACCCGTTGCCTTCCCCAATTCTTTAGGGTCGCCTACAACATCGAGAATATCGTCGGCAATCTGATATGCCAAGCCCAGATTTTCTGCATAGCTATCAAGATTTTCAAGCATATATGTGGTAGGTTTTCCAAGGTAAAGACCTGCCCTTATGGAGGCTTTTATTAAAGCGCCCGTCTTATTTATATGAATATATTCCAGCATTTCATTGGAATAATCAGTGTTTTCCCCCTCTATGTCAGAAGCCTGACCGGCAACCATACCGCGGCATCCCGCACCTTTTGCTATCTCATTGGCAGCCTTTACACGTCTGACCATCTTCTCAGGAGAATCAAAATAAAGCATCATGTCCTTGTTTATGGCTTCAAAGGCGGTGGTAAGCAGTCCGTCTCCTGCCAGAATCGCAAGAGCTTCTCCATAGACTTTGTGATTTGTGGGAAGCCCTCGGCGCAAGTCATCGTTATCCATAGCCGGCAGGTCATCATGAATCATGGAATAAGTATGGATGTACTCCACAGCGCAGGCATATGGAATTGCTTCATTTATATCTCCTCCTGCAAAATCACATGCAGCGAGAAGAAGTACCGGTCTCAGTCTCTTTCCACCGGCAGTTAAGCTGTATTTCATCGCCTCATAGAGGGTAATGCTTTTATTATCAATGTTAGGTATAAAGTCTAAAAGATGTGCATCGATTATTTTTTTATATTCGTCATAGCTTCTGTCCATACTATTCCTCCCTTCATTTTTATGGTACCCGTTTAAAATGCCCGATTACTTAGAAAAAACTTCTATCTTCTGTTTAGCATTTTTTAAAATATCATTACATTCGTTGTAACATTTTATTCCTTCTTCGTAGCATTTAATAGCCTCGTCGAGAGACGTTTCTTCATCACGGATAAGTTCCGCCATTTCTTCAAGTTTCTTCATGGAACTTTCAAAGCTCATATAAATTCCGCCCTTTCTTTAGTATACATTAAACCCTAAGGTTTATTCTTTTCAATTCCGGTATCTGTGTTTACATCTTTGGCAGTAAAAATTACTTTGCCGTCATTTAGGTTGAGTACGTATTTTCTTCCCTCTTTTACGTCTTTCGCGGAAGAAATTATATTGCCGTTTATGTCCTCAAGAATTGAATATCCCTTGCCTAAAATAGTTTTAGGATTGTTTTCCTCTAAAATCAGTTTACATGTCTGAATTTCTCTGCTGTAATCATATATCCTTCTTTCAAGGCTATTTTTCATATCCAACATAATACTCTCTATGGAAAGTTGGTCGAATTTAATTTTATTATTTAGTTGAATCAGCAGATCGTTTTTATTTTTTTCAATTTGAGAAGAAAGCTCTCTGATGTCGGGTACAGCCATTTCGGCAGCAGCCGTAGGTGTTTCGGCCCGTTTATCCGCCACAAAGTCTGAAATTGTAAAATCTATCTCATGACCTACTGCGGAAATTATGGGTACTTGAGAATCATAAATTGCTCTAGCCAGTGTTTCCTCGTTGAAGGCCCATAGATCTTCTGTAGAACCTCCTCCACGGCCGACTATGAGGGTATCGATCTGTTTAAGCTCCCGGTCGGCATTAATCATATTAAGTGTGGCTGCGATGTCAGATGCAGCGTCTTCGCCTTGAACGAGAACGGGAAAAATTATTATATCCACCAGATTGTTTCTGGTGGTGATTATCTTTAAAATATCCTGTACCGCAGCTCCGGTTTCCGAGGTTACAATACCGATTTTATGAGGGAACTTAGGTATGGGCTTCTTGTGAAGAGGATCAAACAATCCTTCCCTGTCAAGCTTGTCCTTTAAAAGCTGAAAAGCCATAGCAAGATTTCCCTCTCCTGCCACAGTAATAGTCCTTACAAATAGTGTATAGGTTCCGCCTTTTTTATATACGTTTATATAACCATTGACGACTACTTCCAGACCGTCTCCAAGTTGATAATTTAAGTTACGCACATGACTTGCAGGAAAAAAGCAGTTTATTTTACTGTTAGCGTCGTTTATGGAAAAATATACGTGTCCGCTGCTGTGATATTTAAGATTTGATATTTCTCCCACAACTGAAATGTTGCCCAGTAAAGGGTCAGTCATAAGTACCCTGCTTATATATTCATTGAGTTGTGAAACGGAAACGGGCTTTAATGCCATATCTTTTTTCCTCCCAAAAGCGCTGTGCCTACGGCGTTATCCGACGATAATTTAGGATCGCCGAATTCTGTATTTATGCCACTGCCAAGATTACATGCGAGAAATTTACGTATAAATTTGCTGCCGGATACTCCTCCTGCATATATAAAATTATTTATTTTATATTTTTCGGCAAGCTGCCTTGTCATTTCAGTTATAGATTGAGCAAGTCTGTAGAATAGTAAATTAATCAGCTCATCGCCGGAACACTTTCCGATCGACCTTTGGCATTGTGTTTCTATGCCGGAAAGATTCACATAGCAATCGTTTACTTTGATTTTTGACAACATGGACTTGTCCATTTTACCTTTATTTTCATTTTCAACAGCAATATTGTCAAGAGCTTCTCCACATGGAAAATCCAAACCCATGCTTACTCCTACCCGATCCAGCACCTGTCCGTATGCTAAATCTTTTGAGCCGCCTGCAACTAGAAATCCATGATCCTTTTCATCCACGAGCAAAGCTTCTGTAGTGCCTCCGCTGAAATGAAAGCAGATGAGTTTATCTACATCTTTCATATGAGAATAGTGTTTGACTGCTTCTATATGACCTTCCTGGTGAGAAAACTCATATAGAGGCACATTTAGTGCAGAGGCAACCGTCTTTCCGTATCCTGTTCCCACAGTAAATACAGGCATATATGAACCTTCAACAGGTCTTGGTCTTGAGGAAACAGCCACAGCTCCGATATTTTGCCTTATTTCATCGTTGGCAAGCGCTTCCGATAGAATGTGCGGAAGCCTTTGAACATGCTGAAAAAGCGCCTCAGATTGTCTAAGGCCCCTTTCCCCGCGTTTCACCACAAGAAATTCCTGATGATTATACAATATATTGCCTTCTCGGTCTGTTACCGCCACCGAGGTCTTGTAATTGCTGGTATCGATTCCAAGAGAAAAAAGCCCGCTCATTATTTTTCCACTTTTCCTAAAATTGCGTTGATAAATTTATGGGATGTTTCTGTACCGTAATCCTTAGCTAAGTTAACTGCTTCATTGATAGCTACGGCTTTAGGAACATCATCTGCAAATAATATTTCACCTACCGCTATTCTGGTAATTGCCAAGTCTGTTTTAGCCATTCTTGCAGCAGGCCACTTTTCGCTGTTTTCGTTTATGATATCATCCACCTTGGCGATATTATCACAAATTTTAGAAAGAAGATTTTTTACGTATTCTCTCTGGTTGCCCAAATTCTTATCACCTATATATTTTTCAATGTCTGCATTTTCAAAATCTCTTTGAGCGTCGATTTGGAATAATGTCTGCATTGCGAATTCTCTTGCATCTTTTCTAGACATGTATTTTTTTACCTCCCCGAGGCATCATCACACCCTGAATGTGAATATTCACTTCCTGAACTTTTAACTGGGTAGCCCGCTGTACAGCCTCTTTTACAGAATTTTGAATATCCCAGGCAAGCTGAGGAATTTTTTTACCGAAATCGGCGATTATAAATACGTCGATGACAAAACCATCTTGGTCTTTTGAAATTTTTACTCCCTTTTCCTGGTTTACTCCGGATACGTTTAAAACGGCTTTAGAGGTAGCCATGCTCACAAGTTCTTTTGAAATTTTAATTAAAGCTTGTTTTTCATTTCCCATAACCGCCATACTTCTCCACTTTAAATTTTAGTTATTATATTATAGCAGAAAAGCAGTATGGTTTCAATGACCTAATACTTACTTTGAATCACAATTTTATCGGCAGATCTGCCTGTTTCACGCATTACGATATCACAGATTTTTGCTACTGTATTAGTGTCAAGTTCCTGCTTATCTACAGTAACGCATACGCTGCTCTCGGTGATTACAACGTAAGATGCAGGAAGGTTTTTGGATGTTATTAAGCTTTCTACGGCAAGTTCTGTTTCCATGTAGCCGAGAATACGTTCTTTCTCCTTAGATGCGTTATTTTTTTCGTTGTCATTTTTGCTGTTGTTTATAGTGCTGTCTAAAGTGGAAATCAGCTTATTTCTTTCAAGCTCAAGCTGTGCTCTCATTTCCTCAAATGTACCTTCTGTTTTACTATCGTCTTCGGATACTGCCAGACTGTCCACCAGTACGTCGCCGTCATGCACAGGAATATCGTTGTTTATGCTCGAAGTAATTGCTACGCCCACACCGAACACAACTATCAGGCAAAGGGCAGTCAGCCGTTTTCCTTTGTATATAATATCCTTATAACTGAATTTCTTTTTTAAAGTCTGATTGGAAGCTTGATTTTTCAAAGTTATTCCCCCTGTTCTTTTTCAAAAACTATTACGCTTGAAACCGGAATGTTGTACAGCGTCGCGACTCCGTTTGTAAGGTTGTTAGCTACCACCGGATCAGAACCGCCTTCAGCAGTAACAATTACCCCTACAACTTTATTATTGTCGTCGTATTCAATTATAGCGTCTACTTCTCCTACTCCCTTTATGCCGGAAAGTACGCTGCAAAGTCTTTCTTCGGAACCTCCGTCCATATCAATAATCTGTTTTCTGCCGTCTTTGCCGGCAGTCATAATGTTTAGTGCCAGGATAAGAACGCTTCCTATTAGAAGCACTGTGATTAACCTTAGTAAAGACTGTTTATTCACAAATTTTTCAAACATAATCTCACTCCTAAATATATTAAATAAAAAGACAAATATACCTCTTATTGATTTTTTATGCGCTACATACCAGATTTATTATCGGTTCAAGTATTACTGCAAGAATTATAAGCGAAAATATAAATTTTAAATATTTGGACAATGACGAATTCGGCACCAGAATTTCAAAGAAGGACAAAGAAATTATTATGAGGAAAATGTCTTTAACCCATTGAAAAAGTTCTTGAGTCATGTTATCACCTCGCCCCGCCTATGCTTACAATTATACTTATGAAAATAATAAACAGCAGCGCGGCAAAAAACATGATGGAAGCTATAGATATAAGGCAGCTTCCCATATCGTTCAATCCGTCGGAAATTTTGCTTTCTGCGATAGGCTCCGCTGCCGCCGCAGTAATCTTATAGATCAGAGCAATTATAAGTATTTTTATCAGAGGAACAAGTATGAGCATAATCAAAGTAATAATGCCGAAAACACCGACGATACTTTTAATCGACCCCATGCACTTGAGGAAAAGTTCCACTGTATCGGAAGTAAAACCTCCGACTATGGGAATAAAAGTGCTTAAAGAGTATTTTGCCGTATTGATAAGCAACCCGTCGGAAGCGTCTGTAATGAGTCCCTGCACCGAGATGATTCCGGATAAAATAGCTAAAATCAGCCCAGTAACGGCAACAGCTCCATTTCTGAGAAGTTTAGACAATTTATTTACATAATTTTTTTCTGTTAAACAATTTACTAAAGCCAATATGGTTGCCGCAAATAATGCAGGAAATATAATCTTTTTAAGAATTATTCCAGTACCTGTTACAGAACCGATGAGAATGGGACTTAAAATTGTGCCGGAAGCTACACTGCCTGTGGATATAAGTATTCCTAAAAGTACAGGAGTTAGTATTTCCATAGTATTCACCATAGTTGCTACGCAGTTTAGACTTAGTTCGTAAGCGATTTTAAAACTGTTTATGGATATTCCTATGACTATCATGGTACATACAAGCAGACTGACGTTTGACATTGATTTTTTCCCAAAGGATGAAACTAAGTTATTTAAAAGACCTATGATGATACATATTACTAAAATCTCCACACCTAAAATCATGGCGCTTCTCACTTCGTAAATAAGCAGATCTTTTAGGCCGCTGATTAGTTCTCCACTATTAAAAAAGCTTTCACCGTTTAGAGTAGCATCAAGTATGTTTTCCAGTGAAAACTGTTCCGAAAGACCTTGACTTATTTCCGAAGCTTGCCGGTTTATTTCATCCATCTGATCCATATCGACCACGTTATTCATTTGTTCTTGAAGAATTTTTTCAAAATCCATAGTGTGCTGACTCCCTAAGTTTTAAATCAAGCTGTTTAAAAGATTTAAAAGCGAGGTGAACACAGGAATTGCCACAAAGAAAATTGCTATTTTGCCTGCCAGTTCAACTTTGGTGCCTATTGATTTTTCACCTGCGTCTTCACATAAAGACGAGGTAAACTCAGTTACATATGCGATCGCCAAAACTTTTATAATAATAGGAAAATACTCTTTTCCGAAAGTCAGTTGGTTATATAGATTTTCCATATATGTAAAACCGTAGCGTAAACTTTCCACAGCGTACCAGAGAATGATAAGTGAAGTGCAAAGCACAGCTTCTACAGTAAATTCCGGCTTATAGTTTTTTATAAGCGAAATAATTATAATTCCTACTATGCCGATGGCGCAGATTTTAATTATTAAAGTCATAGCTTGCCTCCGCTTTGCCTACTAAAAACTTAAAAAAACTTTTATCGTATCGAAAAACTGGCTTACCATATTTATGATAATAGCCAAAACGATAATAACTCCAGCTAAAGTCACCATCATTGCCTGTTCTTCCCTGCCCGCCTTATTCAAAATCTGATTGAGCAAAGCAATGGCAATGCCGATGGCGGCTATTTTAAATAAAACATCTACTTCAAAAGACATTCTTAATCTCCCTTCCAATTCCCATCTATCGTATTGTCATGATTATTCTATATCACCCGATTATCTTATATCACCATGATTGCAGCTAATCCGCCTACGAAAAATCCTATTTTTCTGTAAAGCGGTCCTTTGATGCGAAAAACGTCTCTTGACGAAGCAATTTGTTCATCTAATCGTTTTTCCAGATAATCAAAATGAGCAAGCTGATTCTCATAATCGGTTTGTCCTATAAAAGTTCCCGGATATTTCAGTAAGTCCATATCTTCAGGAAGAAGAGGACATCTTTCATAGATTAAATCCACATTTTGAGCCCAAATTTGGTCGATTTCAGCGTTTTTTTCCGCAAGGTCGTGTCGAAGTCTATCTAAAAACTCAAAAGCTTTTGAAAGCTGATTTTTTCCCTCACAATCAAAAATTACCATGAGCGGTTCGCGAAAATAATTTATATGCCCTTTTACTTCCAAAACCATCTTAAGATAGTCTTCTAAAAGTTCTATTCTTTCCTTGAGTTCGACTGACTTCATCATTCCCATAAGCCCGGAAGCTGCCACCATAAAAATTAATCCTACTGCTTTAATCATGTGTTACCTCCGAAACCGTTCCCGGACCTTTATCTTTGGAAAGATAAATTATGTTTTTAAAATATCCCTGCTTTGCCAAAGGACCAATCGACGATTCTTCAATATTCCGCCTACAATTTCCGTGAATTGATGTTATTAGAGCTACTCCGGTACTGATACATTGTTCGATAGCTGCAATATCCTCTTTTTTACCGATCTCATCGGTGATAATTACCTGAGGCGACATGGAGCGGATCAGCATTTCTATGCCGCATGCCTTGGCAGCTCCGTCAAGCACGTCGGTTCTTGGTCCTAAGTCAAAACTGGGTCGTGAGTTGTACATCCCTGCAATTTCCGAACGTTCATCACATACTGCTACTTTTATTTTTCTTGTACTGAGATTTCTGGTAATGTCTCTTAGTAAGGTTGTCTTACCGCAGCCAGGTGGCGACACAATGAGTGTGTTTACAGGCTTACCTCTTTCATCCGTTAAACAGCCTGCAATTTTATCTGCACATCCTTTAATTTCTTTTGTAAATCTGATATTCATGGAGCTGATTTCTTTTATAAGCGTGGTTTGTCCGTTTTTTACTACTGCTTTACCGCAAATTCCTACGCGATGCCCTCCTTCTATGGTTACAAAACCTTTTGCCAAGTCTTCCTCATATGCGTAATACGAAAACTTTATCAGATTATTTAAAGTTTTTATTAAATCTTCTCGCGTCACTATGTGAGATATTATATTTTCCACATTGCCGGTTTGCAGCCTAAGGTTTTGACCGCATCTAAGCCTAATTTCTTCTATCTCTTTAACTACTGACTGCGGAAGTATTTCAAGTTCCTGCCTAATCGGCGCTGGGAGTTTGCTCACTATTTCTCCGAATGTATTCATCGATTATCCTCCGTTTTCTCTTATGTAATTGATTTATATAATTCTATGATGGGGACAAGTTTTTATTACAAAGTTTTTGGACAAAATAAAAGACCCTGCATCTTTGCAAGGTCTCTTCCCTCATGTATTTATATATTTGCCCCTTTTGAATAAAATCTATTTTTAAACTAATGTACCGCAGGCTGAGAGGCCAAATATAATACATACGACAAATAATAATGGAAATAAATTTTTCATGTGAACATCCTCCCTTTTGATTTTCTTTGGTAATTTTTGTTTTACTTACATAATATAATCAGTTTAAAAGGGCAAAAGGTTACATCAAAAAAAATTTTTTATGTATGTTTTTAAAAAGTAGTCCGCAACATAGAATCAATATTATCGTATTTTGATCAAAAAAATCATCTTTCTTATTCTACAAAGTCGAATACAACAACAGTGTTATCTAACCAATCTGTTGTCAGACAGAGATAAATAATCGTGTCGGTTTGCGGCATAGTATATATTTGCCCGGATACCGAGAATACAGAGACAAATTCGCTATCATTATTGGGTTTTTCTCCCTCAACATGAATAAGTTCTCCATAATAAACACAGTCATCTGGAAGTTCGTTACATATTGCAGCCCCTTTACGCCACTCATAAAGGTGATCTTGAACCATAATTGTAGGATAGATTTTAACCGCTCCCGGTAAAGTGAAAGAAAATCCCGTCTGACTTCCTGTTAGAAATAAGACGGGATTTGTCCGTATACACCCACGGAAACCGTCAGCTAACATTTGTAAGTAAATTAGTTCTTTATTACTGTTAAGTCAACTGTCTCCGTGGTTTTGTAAAATCAATTATAATTGTTTTATGTTGTAACTTTTAAACTTAGCTGAAGTTTAATGCACGTCACTTGTCTTGACGGCAAAACTATGCAGTAGGGTTAGCCGGTTTTGGAAGTCTGTCGTCTATCATCTGCATTAAGCTGTCGGTGCACGGTAATTCCTCCGTTATAGGACCATCTTCTACAACTACAAGCTTAGCATCTTCTGCCGGAGCAAGGACTCCGCCTAAAACTTCACCAACCTGAGCATATCTGTACGCAGGAATCTTATCAGCCATTTCATCGGAAATATCGTCAGTATCTTCCCATGGAAGTTCAACTTCAAAGATATTTGCGATTTCCGCAGCCACTTCCCAGTTCTCGAACAAGATACCTTCATCAACGGCAGCCTCTACAAGCTGAAGTCTTCTTTCAGTATTTGTATATGTACCGTTAGTTGAAGCAAATCCTGTTCCCGGAATTACCACGTCAGCTTTAGCTGCAAGTTCAGTCATGTGAGTATCGCATACTGCAAGGAATTCAAGAGCTTTTGTATCGATTTCAGCATTTTCGCCGAATACCACAAGAGCTTTGACGCCTGCGAGAGCTTCCTTACCTGCCGTTATTCCCATATCGATAAGACCTTGTGAATTGTTCTTGGATTTAACCTGAAGAATACCGTCACGAGGACTGCCGATGTGACCGCTTAATAATGCGATGTCAGCAACAAGAGCAGCGCCGGAAGTTGTTAAGAAGTTCTGCTGGTAAACTATCATAGCTTTCTTAGCTCCGAGATAAGCATCGGCAATAGCTTTAGCCTCGTCGGAAACTTTAACATTTGTCAGTGATGCAGCGAATTCGTCGTAACCTGCTGCTTTCTTAGCTTTTCCACTGTCGACAATAGCTTTAGCGATTTCCTTAAGGAAACCAAGGTCGTTTTCTCCATGGCAGACATCTATAACTTTAGCGCCTGCTTCAGCAGCCTGTTTTATCTTAAGAGCGATTACCCTTGAATCCTCATCTTTGAAGCCTACTTTTAGGATAACGTTAGTGGAAAGCAGTTCGTCGATTGTATTCGGTGAAGCGTCAAGTCCGAGAACTTTTTTAAGTCCGCTTTCTCTGTTGTTCATGCAGAGAACTTTTGCTCCCATAGCTTCTGCCATTCTCTTGATAGCATAAGCTTCTTCGTTGGTATATCTATCAGATATGGAAACTGCAATAGAATCCTTTCCGTACTTAGCGCCGATTGACTGGCATCTCTTGGCAACGAGAACGAAAGCTTCGTGGTAATCTGCCTCTCTGAATCTTTCATCTTCCTTAACATACGGTTCGCCGAGCTTATCTTCCAGTATGGAGCAATCAAATCCCCACTTACCTCTACCGCAGATAAGACCTTTATTTACAACGCCTTCCTTGTCAGGATTAGCCTTTATGAGCATATCCCCGTAGGATTCAAGAAGCAAACTACAACCTACTGAGCAATATGAACAAGTAGTTTCAGTCACTTCTGTATCAAGCGGAGTTTCTTTAACCATAGTGGTTCTTTCCTGAAGTGCGCCTGTAGGACAAACGCTTACGCACTGACCGCAGGAAATACAGCCGGATTCAGCAAGCGGTTTCTCCATGTTAGGTTTAACTACTGTATCGAAACCTCTGTTTACAAGGCCAAGTGCGCCTACGCCCATTACTTCGTCGCAGACTCTTACGCAGAGACCGCAAAGGATACACTTGTTAGGGTCTCTAACGATGAACGGATGATCGTCTTTAAATTCGATAGAGTGTTTTTCACCTGCAAACCTTTCAGGTTTTACATCGTACTGGTTTGCCAGATCAATTAGTTTACACTCGTAATAATCGTGGCATCCACATTCAAGACATCTTGAAGCTTCTTCCACAGCTTGTTCTTCCGTAAATGCACAAGGAATAACTTCGGTAAAATTATTCTTTCTTTCTTCAGGGCTGAGTTGAGGAAGAGTCTGTCTGAAAAGTTTTTCTCTGTCTTCAAAAGTCTTTTCGGTAATATCGTCTCTTTCAACCACATAAGGTTTTTCATATTTAATCGCTTCGCCGTAAAGGTAAGCGTCTATAATATCTGCAACCTTTCTTGCGTCAGCGATAGCTTCTACAGCGATGGAAATCTTATCATTACCGCAGTCTCCTCCAGCGAATACTCCCGGAATACTTGTCATGAAAGTATCAGGATCGTAAGCTATTGCATTCTTCCTTGTCTTATCACAATCGAATACCTTTGCGTCTACTGCCTGACCTATAGCAAGAATCATAGTATCGATAGGAAGAGTTTCAGTCTTTCCTTCTACAGGAACAGGTTTTCTTCTGCCCGATGCATCAGGTTCACCAAGTTCCATAACTTGAAGTATAACTTCTTTAACATGACCGTTTTCGTCTTTAACAACTTCAAGTGGATTTGTTAAGTTCTTGAAGATTACGCCTTCTTCTTCAGCTTCTTCAATTTCTATCATATCAGCAGGCATTTCATCCTTGGTTCTTCTGTAGATATTGTAAACTTCCTTAGCTCCAAGTCTCACAGCAGTTCTGCAAGCGTCCATTGCGGTATTTCCGCCGCCGACGATAGCAACTTTTTCTCCAAGCTTGATTTCTTCGTTTCTTACAACTTTTCTAAGGAAATCGATACCACCGATAACGCCTTCAGCGTCTTCACCTTTGCAGCCAACGCCTGTGGATACCCATGCGCCGATGCCAAGAAGTACAGCGTCATAATCAGCTCTGATTGTTTCAAACGGAATATCTTCGCCGACCTTAGTGTTTGTAATGATTTCCACTCCTGTTGCTTCAATTGTAGCTATTTCTTCGTCTAATACGGCCTTTGGAAGTCTGTATTCAGGAATTCCGTATCTGAGCATACCTCCTGCTTTAGGCATAGCTTCAAAGATTGTAACAGCATGACCCATCTG
>CAZYWO010000024.1:0-24517 GCA_964651095.1 uncultured Oscillospiraceae bacterium
CAGTGATCTTACCTCTGTTGTTTCTTCCTGCATGTTTCTTAAGAGTCACTGTAAGTGATTTTTCAGGTGTGGTGGTAGTGATTTCTTCAAATGTAGAAACTGTCATACCTCTCAGACCAGGAGTAGTTGGTTTATATTTTCTAATTCCCATTGTTTACTTTCCTCCTATTATAGTCCTTGGAAGAATTCAATTTCCTTACTCTTTTCGGTCAGAGTAACGATTGCCTTTTTGTAAGCAGGTGTTCTGCCAACGCTTCTTCCCATTCTCTTAACTTTACCGTCATAGTTCATGATGTTTACTTTTGCTACTTCAACACCGAAGATTTCTTCAACTGCTAATTTAACCTGAGTTTTATTAGCGTTTGTTGCAACCTTGAAAGTGTACTTCTTATCTGCTGCAACGTCCATACTCTGTTCTGAAATAACAGGAGTTAAAATGATGTCGTATGCTGTCTTCATTAGATGTACACCTCCTCAATCTTCTGTACTGCTTCCTTTGTTATGATGAAGCTTTCGTGGTTTACGATTTCGTAAACATTCATAGTTCCTACAAGAGCAGTTCTTACTCCCGGAATGTTGGCTGCCGACTTAACTACGTTTTCGTCTTTTTCTGCCATAACGATTAAAGCTTTCTTTCCTGCTTTAATATTTTCAAGCACCTTAATCATTTCTTTAGTTTTAGGTGCATCAAATTTTAATTCGTCTAATACGATGATTTCGCTTTCTGCTACCTTTGAGGAAAGAGCTGACTTCATAGCGAGTCTTCTTAACTTCTTAGGTAATGTATATCTATAGTCGCGAGGCTTCGGAGCAAATACCACACCGCCGCCGATCTGTGACGGGTCTGTTGAGCTTCCTTGTCTGTGGCGACCAGTTCCTTTTTGTCTGAAAGGCTTTCTACCGCCTCCTCTGACTTCTCCTCTTGTCTTTGCTGACTGAGTGCCTTGTCTTTGGTTAGCTAAGTAGTTTTTTACCACTGCGTGAACAGCGTATTCATTTGGAGTGATTGCAAAGATTTCATCTTTTAATTCGATTGAACCTGCTTCAGCTCCTGCCATATTGAGCATTGTTACTTTTGCCATTTGTGCTTCCTCCTTTCACCAGTCTTATTTGTTCTGACCTTTTACTGCATATTGAACGCGAACCAGTCCGCCTTTGTTTCCCGGAACTGCGCCTTTAACCAGCATAAGGTTTCTTTCTTCAATAACTTTTACCAGAACCACGTTCTGAACGGTAACTGTATCTCTACCTGTTCTACCAGGACCTTCATTACCCTTGAATACTCTTGAAGGGTAAGTAGCTGCTGCTAAGCCGCCAGGAAGTCTCTTGTGTTTTGAACCGTGAGTCATAGGTCCTCTTCTGTGGTGGTGTCTCTTGATATTACCTTGAGTACCTTTACCTTTTGAAGTACCTGTTATATCTAATTTGCTGCCAACTTCAAAATCAGCAACTGTGATAACCTGTCCTACTTCATAGCTTTCGCCTTCGCCAACTCTAAATTCAGCTAAGTGCTTTTTAGTAGTTACTCCGGCTTTTTGGAAATGTCCGGTTAAAGGTTTGTTTACTCTCTGCGGTTTCTGGTCTTCAAAACCAACCTGTACTGCGTTGTAACCGTCAGTCTCAACAGTCTTAACTTGAGTTACAACTTCCGGGCCTGCTTCGATAACTGTTACAGGAATTACATTGCCCTGTTCATCGAAAATTTGAGTCATGCCCATCTTTTTTCCTAAGATTGTCTTCATATTTTTCCTCCAAATTCTTACATTGGAACTCTCTGGTTTGGCTTGCATCTACTTTCGTTCACACAGGAGAACTACTCGCTACCCTCTCATGAGTTCTTACTAAGGGAGTGTCCCTTACTTGTTTTAGGTTTTGACGCCGCTTCAACTTTGGCAAGTCATCTTGGCAAAATCGTGTTCGTAAAATTATTCATAAATTTACTTTTCACAGTCTATTCTTCCAAGCAGCATCGTTAATCCCTGCAAATTATAATTTGATTTCGATATCTACACCGGCAGGTAAATCCAGCTTAGTTAAAGCGTCTGTAGTTTTCAGTGTAGCGTTTGTAATGTCGATTAATCTCTTATGAGTTCTCTGTTCAAACTGTTCTCTGCTGTCTTTGTATTTGTGTACAGCTCTTAAGATTGTTACGACTTCCTTTTCTGTAGGAAGCGGAATCGGACCTGCAACGTCAGCGCCTGTCTTTTTCGCAGTTTCTACGATTTTAGCGGCGGATTGATCCAATAACGCATGGTCATAAGCTTTAAGCTTAATTCTGATTTTCTGTAATTCGCTCATTTTTTCCTCCTAAAAATTTTTTTGTACTGTTTACGCTATGCTTGTACAAGGGGTTCTAAAGCCTCGTTTTTCAACGTGTACATGATATTCGCTTACTTCGTACACGTGCCCGTGCGTTTCTCATTTTTACTCACAAAGCAAAACTCGGCGAATCCCTTCGCCCCCATCGAGTGAGGACAATTCTCCACGGAAATTACCTGATAGCCCAGCAACTTCCCGTTTCATCGCCTTAAGCAAGCTTTTTTAGTATAACTTAGTTTTGTCAAATATGCAAGCATTTTTTTAATTTTTTTCTAAAGAATTTTAATTTTTTTCATTATTATAAAATTTGAAATTCCAACGGTTTAATGTGGCAAGTATTTTACACGTTCATTGGCGTTTTCTATTTCGTCTCTATAATACTTTACCCTAATTCGCCAAAGATTATACATATTTATCCATTTTTTCACAGGTACTACCATCTGTATTTATCCCGATACGGTGATCCAGAGCCTTTGCCTTTCGTCGAAAAACGTGTCGTTCCTGAATAGAAATGTCCGCAGCGCTTTCAACCACGTCTCCACAATTGTGATTTGTATAAATTATTTTCTCACTCCATTAGCTATTTAAAATAAAGAGGTGGAGGAAGATTTATAATATTGTCAATAGATAAATCCATGCCTCTTAAGTTTATAATTCAGGTTTTGTCTGGAAATCCCAAGCTTTTTAGCCGCTTCAGATAAGCTTTTTGAATTTTCTACAGCAGAAATAATTAATTTTCTCTCATACTCTTTAACTGCATCATCGAGAGAGAAAGGGTCATCATTATTGGAATATGCTATTCGTTTCCTTGCAATAGCAGATGGAGAGATCTCATCGCTCGATAACATATATCCCGGCAGGTATTCTTTTTTAATGTTTCGGCTTGTAGCTACATTAAATGCCCCTTCCAAAACATTCTTGAGTTCCCTTACGTTTCCCGGCCAATCGTACTTTTCAAACAGTGTTTTCACGTCATCATCGATTCCAATAATTGCCCGATTCATATTTTTATTGTTTTGGTTTATAAAATAATTGGTAAGATATTCAATATCTTCTCTCCTCTTTCTGAGAGGTTCAATGTCAATTTCAACAACGCTCAATCTATAGAAAAGGTCACGCCTGAGTTTTTTTGACTTTATGCACTCCATGGGTTCCTCATTTATCGCAGAAATAATCCTTATATCTGTGCTGATTGGTGTGGTGCCGCCGATGCGGGTAATTTCCTTTTCTTCTATAGCTTTAAGGATTTTTGCCTGTACTCCTATATCCATAGAGTTTATTTCATCGAGAAACAAAGTTCCGCCTTTGGCAATTTCAAAAAGACCCTGCCTGTTTTCAGCTCCTGTATATGCGCCCTTAACAGTTCCGAACAAAATGCTTTCGAGAAGGTTTTCAGGTATGGCTGCGCAATTCTGAGATACAAATCTTTTATTACATCGTGCGCTTAGAGCATGCAGTGATTGAGCTACCAAGTCCTTTCCCACACCGGTTTCGCCATAAATCAGTACGGAAGAGTCGGTATTGGCAACCATTCTGATTCTGTCTTTTAAGTATTCTGTACTTTCAGAACATCCTTTAATATCGTCCAGACTGTACCTTGTAGAGAAACCCTCTTTCTTTTTAATATCCAAAACTATTTCATTTCTTTTGAAAGGTTCTTGAAGATATCTTATCATCGTAGCAGTCCCTACTAATTGGCCTTTTTCTACAATAGGCATAGTTGTATTAATACTCGGCATGGTTATATCGTCATAGGGAAAGGTCTGATATTCGTTAAGAACCGGTGAGCCGGTTTTTAATACTCTCATAATTGTGCTTGTTTCTTCTGTAAGACTTCTCCATGCATCCAGAACATGTTTACCCATAACGTTTTCCGGCTTGTTAGGATTAACATCAGGTCTCCAAGTCATGTAATACTCCACATATCCTTTGGCATCTGTAAGTATTATGGTGTCTATATGGTTGTAAATGCTGAAAATCTGCTCCACATATCTGCTTAACATTTCGCTTCCCCCTTTATGATTCAATGGTTCCATCCTTGCGGCAACGCCGTTATAATTACAGGAACTATTATACCATGATTCTTCCTCTAAAAAATACAATGGTCCATCATGATTCAATGGTTCCATCCTTGCGGCAACGCCGTTATAGTGACAGGAACCATTATACCATATACGCATACAATTATAAAATAATAAACAAAGCCTTTGCAGCGCTTTAAATCTGCAAAGGCTTTGTCAGTTATATATTATGGAATATGTACTTGAACGCTTGTTGAAATTTATGCTGCTTCATGCTTTGGCGCTTGCTTAATTTTGAAACCTGTTGCAATATAGATCAATGCAAATGCCATACATAACCAGCACATCGGAGTTGTAAAAGCATACGCGGAATATGCCACTCCAAGAGTACTTGTAAAATATACCCCGTTAGAGCACCAAGGTACAAGCGGTGAAAAAGTTGTGCCGGAATCCTCCAGACATCTTGAAAGATTAGCCTTGTCAAGTCCGTATTTATCATACAAAGGTTGAAGTACAGGACCCGCGATAGAGAAAGTTGTATAATAACCTCCAATGATTAAAATCAACAGTGCGTGGAAAGCATATGAGCAAAACAGCACGCTCTTTTGACCGGTTGCAACTTTCATAATCTTTTCAACTGCAAAGTCGATTACTCCCGAAGTCTTCAGAGGAGCGCCAAACGTGGCCGCCGCAATCACCACTGCTACTGAGCTTAACATACTGCTTATACCGCCTCTGCAAATCATTGAGTCTACCATTGCCACTTCTGTAGTGTTGGTATAGCCTTTGTTAAGTGCGGCAAGCACATCTGCTACAGTGCAATCTTGGGAAATCAATGCGAAAACTACACCTAAAAATACGCCTACTGCAAATGAAGGTAAAATCGGAACTTTCTTGAAAATCATAAGTAATACCACTACCGGCGGAATAATCAGAAGCGGATTGAAATTAAATGTATTTTCAAGCGTGCTTACTATTAAATTGTAATCATCCGTTTCAACTGTTCCGTTTCCAAATCCAAGTCCAACTATCAAAAAGAAAATCAGAGAAATTCCATAGCTTGGAACCGTTGTCCAAAGCATATATTTTATATGGTCAATAACTTCAACGCCTGACATGGCAGGAGCAAGTACTGTAGTATCCGACATAGGTGATAACTTGTCTCCGAATAAGGCGCCTACCAGAACCGCTCCGGCAGTATATGATTCAGGTACTCCAAGACCTGCCGCAACACCCATAAATGCCACACCTATTGTGCCTACAGTTCCCCACGATGTTCCCGTCATCAAAGACATAATCGAGCAGGTAATGCACACAACTACCAGGAAAAACTTAGGTGTTAATATTTTAAGACCCCAATAAATCATTATAGGTACTGTTCCCGACATAATCCATGAGCCTACCAGCATACCTACGAATATAAGAATTAAAATTGCAGGAAACATTCTCTTTGCAAAGTCCAGAATGTCGTTTTGAATATCATCCCACTTTATACCCCATGCCATCGCTAAGAATGACGCAACCAAACCTGCTACAATCAGGTTTACAACTGTAGGCGACTTAATAACCAGCGCGCCCAATAAAATACATGCCGCAGATGCTATAAGTATGATTAGAGCTTTAGCGCCTGTCATATTGCCTTTTACTTTTGCTTCCATCGTTCTCTCCTTTCACATAACAAACTATTTCCATACTTCTTTTATTATCCTGAGGAAGTTTCCTCCAAGGAACTTTTCAATTTCTTCGTTGTTGAAACCTCTTCTCCTCATGGCATCAACGAGATTTTGAACATCAAGCGCACCTGTAAATCCCAATGCATGTCTTTCATTCGGATTTGTACTTACATTTTTGTTATATCCACCTACCACTAAATCATACAAGGAACCTTGAGAACTTATCCCTGCTAAGTCTTGATTGTGATCAAGATTATTGTCGCTGGCAAAGCCCACATAGTCTATACCTATTAATTCTACAGCATGGCAAACGTGGTCAAGGAAATCATCAATAGTAGGGGGAACATTCTCTTTACGTTTCCAGCAGATCGGCGCCCATGGAGTAATTCCCACTACACCGCCCACTTCTTTTAGGGCTTTTAGCTGTTCGTCTGTTTTGTTTCTTGGATTATCTGCAACTGCCTTACAGCATGTATGACATATAGTTACAGGTTTTTCAGTTGTAGCAAGCGCATCGGCAACCATATTAGGGCCACAATGGGATAAATCGATTAGCATACCCACTTTATTAAATTCTTTAACAAGTTGTTTACCAAAATCCGTAAGCCCATATCCTGCGCCTTCGACGCATCCTGCTCCGATAAATCCTCCCTTATTATAAGATAACTGAACTACTCTGACGCCCATTTCATAGAAAGCTTTCGCCAAACTAAGTTTATTCTCTAATGGAGCAGGGTCTTGAAAATATAAGATTAATGATTTAACTCCATCTTTTTTATTTTGCATTAAATCATCGTATGTACGAACAATTCTGATTTTTTGCTGCGGATCTTGAGTTAAAAGCGATGTAGTTCCCAAACTTTCGACGCCTGTCCTGAAACTGTCCCCATCTAAAGTGAGGAAACACGCGTCAAGAAGTGAATCTTTGTAATCCTGACTCATGCCGGAAAAGCGTCCGTTTTCAGGCCAAATACACGCATCCAAAACAAAAGGATCGTTTAATTGTTTCATTTTTTAACCTCCATGATTATTAGAATAATTCCATTCTCAATATATAAATATCTTGCGATTTATACATTGGAATATGTATAACGCAATAACCGTGCCATTTAATCACTTCGGTTCTATTATTTTATTTACAAAATACAATCTTTTCAGTTACTGTATTTTTCAATGGATTTATCCTGTTTAACTGACTGTTTTGTGTAACATACGCTATAAAATTTTTATATGATTTTTGTAAAGTGTTTTTTACATAAAAAATCCTTTACAAAATTGTAAAGGATTTTTGCTAAAATATATATTCACTTTTTAGTCTGTTGCATTTATTTACTCACTTTTCTGTAAGCAATATTAGACCATGCAGAATAATAGTATTTACCGTCTATATACTTGTAAGCGCGTACTTTGTAATAATAAGTCTTTCCCTTAGTCAAGCCGGAAGTATTGGTATAAGTTTTTTTTGATGTTGTCAGCATTTTCTTATAACCGCTTGATTTCTTTGAAGACTTATACACCTGATATTTTATTCCGCTCACATTAACAGACGGTGTCCAGCTTATCTTCATGGAGCGTTTGCCTGAACTGCTCTTACTGAATTTCGAGGATGCCTTAATCGTCATAGTTTTAATGCTGACAATTTGCTTCTGATTATCAAGTTCTTCTTGCAGTTCTTCCATCTGTGCTTTATAATCTTTAACTTTTTCTTCGACTTTTTCCTCAATTTGAGCATCAATTGCGCTCTGTCTTGCAAGTTTAATTGAATCTATTCTTCCCTGAGACTTGCTGTACGCACCGCCTATAGCTCCGCCAAGTTTTCCGTCAATATAGGTAATCAATGCCAAATTACCGGTTGCAACGTTTACCTTAGTAAGCGGTCCGTTGGTAAGCATGGTATAACCTGTCTTTCCATTAAGAAGATCATTAGTGCCAGCAACTGTATAAGTCTCCATTAGATCGAGAGCTTTGCCGTTAATCATAACATTTGTAACTCTGTAATCATCTTCCACACTGACAAAATTCCCCATACTATCAATAAATACCGAAGGTATTACAGTTTCCTGTATGTCGAATGTCACTCCTGATACTTGCAGAAAGTTGGAATTCTGATCAGGGTATAATCTTGATGACATTTCCAGCGCATCAAGGATATCGAATCCGCTTACCTGTGCCACACTTATACTTTTATCTTCCGGCAGCACGCGGATTACATCATTATAACTTATTTTTCCTACAGAAATATTAGCTGCTATCTCACTGGCCTCAACAAAAGCTATATCTGCTCCTGTAATCGCTCTGTACGCATCGGCGCACAAGTCACCCAAATTGGTTTCCCCGCTTTCCACCGTTTTTACTCCGCTTACGCTTGACGCCTCCAATTTACTGCTCGTTACTGCAAATTCTTCATTTAGACTTGTGCTGTATTCTTTCGTCAGCGCATCAATAGAATTTTTAGTGTTTATATCCCTCAATTTATACGAACTGATTAACTGAGATGATATACTCTTTCCTACAGAAATCGTTAAAACACCTATGCTGCTTATTTCTGAACCGGGACTGGTAAGAAGAACATCGTTTCCACTGCTATCCTTAACCTGCTCTCCAGCAGATGCCTTTCCTGAATTGCTGTTTATGAAAGCGTTAATTCCCGAAGTATTTTCAATTATTGCTTGTGCTGTAAATGCTTCGTCAGTGGTATTTCTCAAGTTTCCAAGAGCCACTATATAATCAGCGCCTTCTTCTTTGGCCTGAACTATGGCAGCTTGAATTTGAGTATAAAGATCATTGCCGCGGTTGCCATCAGATAAGGAATAAGCATAGCTTCCATCAGAATTTTTAAAATATGATTCATGTTGTGTCATAATATCAGGATCGCTTATTCCAATATACGCCACTTTTGTATCGCCATATGTAACAATTTTATATGGCTCAAAAATGGTTTGAGCATCCTCGGAGGTTGTAAAATTACAACTTACGTAATTAAAATCTGCTGCTGAACTCAAATTAGTCAGTTGTTTTACTCCATAACTAAACTCGTATGAACCGGGAACTGCGATGCCGTATCCTGCAATATTCATAGCTTTAACAACATACTCTCCCTTGGAAATACCAGCAAGTACAGTTCCACCTGCGGCATTGCCTACATCGACCATCTCAACATACTTATTTGTTGTTTTCATCTCATTGGCATAAGCTACCATCCCTGAAATCCCGATATTACCGCTTATATTGCCGTTAATATCACTGGAATAAAGCACCACAATATTATCGGATAAATCAGTCTCTGCTGCAGATGCCATAAACGGCAGCATTGTTACTGCCATAACAACTGTCAAAACAACTGATAAAATCTTGCTTTTCCTCTTCATAATCGTACCTCCATATGATGATTGTCTATTTAGTCTGAACAGGTCACTATTTAATTGCTCTTGCATAATAACTTCCGTTAGATATTATTTGCAATTTTTGAACCAATTTCAGCATTATTAAATACCAGTTTAATATTTGCCTCAAGGCTGCTGCCTTCAGTTAAATCTTTTACTCTGCTAAGCAGGAAAGGCGTTATTCTCTTGCCTTTAATTCCTTGCTGCTCACATTCTTTAAGTGCTTGCTGAATTACAGCATCCATCTCATCGAAAGGAATTTCATATTCCTCAGGAATCGGGCAAGCGATTAAAATGCCTCCGCGAAGTCCCATTTCTTCCTTAGTTCTGATAAGAGAGGCAATCTTTTCGGGATCATCCATCATACACTCGGCAGGGAAACCGCTTTCTCTGCTGAAGAATGCAGGGAATTGTTCTGAGCCATAAGTAATTACAGGAACTCCTGATGTTTCCAGATATTCCAAAGTTGCCCCTATGTCTAGAATTGATTTTACTCCGGCACATATTACTGCAACATCTGTCATCTTTAATTCTTCTAAGTCAGCGGAAATATCAAAGCTTTCGCCTGCGCCTCTGTGCACACCGCCTATACCGCCTGTAACAAACACTTTAATACCTGCCATGTGAGCTGCAATCATGGTTCCTGCCACCGTTGTAGCTCCGTCAAGCTTTTGCGAAACTACCAGAGGGAAATCTCTTCTACTGACCTTAAGCACATCCTTGGCTGTGGCCATGTATTCAATTTCCTCATTAGTAAGTCCAACTTTAATTCTTCCTCCGATAATTCCAATTGTAGCAGGTACTGCTCCGTTGTCTCTTATGATTTTTTCCACAGTCAAAGCCGTTTCAACATTTTTAGGATAAGGCATTCCATGGGAAATAATAGTCGATTCCAGAGCTACTACCGCTGTCCCTTCGTCTAAAGCCTTTGCTATCTCAGGGTTAATATCTAAAAAATTTCTGTACATTATACTTATATCCTCCTTAACAGTTCCTCAATATTTATATTTTTATTTACTGCATGGCGGCTTTCCATCGCAATTGAAGCAGCTACCATGCCCATCTTAGCCGTTTCTCGCGTAGTCCTGTTTTGTACGAAACCCAGCATAATAGCCGCGGAAAAACTATCCCCGGCGCCGGTAGCGCTCATAACTTTCAAATCATTTGCCGGTCTGATAAATCCGTCTACATGCTCATCTTTGTAATAAACGCCATCTTTGTTCAGAGTAATGAAAACACGCTGAACTCCTTGATCTATAAACCACTTGCCGACTCTTTTCAGATCATCCACACCGTCTATACTCATCCCCGAAATAATTTCTGCCTCCATCACATTAGGCTTGATGCTGTGAAATTTCCCTATTATCTTCTTTGCACGAATCGCTTTGGCCGCAGATACCGGATCGAAAAAGAGTGGTATGCCTTCTAACATATTCACTGCAAATTCAAGCAAATTCTCGCTTAAGTTTCCATCCAGCGCTACTATCTTTGACTCTCGCAAAAAATCTTTATGCTCCATCAGCACTTCAGGCGTAATCGCCTCGATAATTTCCATATCACAAAGAGCCAGTTCCATGTCTTTTCTGTCATCCAGAATTGATAAATACATAGCTGTATTTTCTCCTCTGAGGACCTTAATGCACGATGTATCCACACCCAGACTTTCAAGCTCTGCCTTGGCGCCTAAACCCATTTGGTCATCGCCTATAACGGACAGCATCGCAACATTTCCGCCAAGTCTTGCCACATTTTCGGTTATATTTCTCCCTACACCTCCAAACGCCATATTCACTTTTCCCGGATTGGAATCGTGATATTTTAATCTTTCAAAGGGGCTGCCTTCAATATCAATATTAATTCCGCCCACTACTGTTATCTCTGCCATAATTATTGTTCCTTTAGTTCATTAGTCTACGAAAATGCTTCCCCCAATGAATTCTCTCAAAATCGAATTATTAACTATCGCCGAATCATCATCCACTGTTTTAAAGAACCTTAAGAAATTAAGCATCCTTACCGCATCACTGTACTCAGGTTCTTCTGGAGTTATTACTTCAAGCAAAGGTTCCGCATATTTTTTCAGTACACAAATCTCATAAAGGTGCACTGAATTAAAGAGTACATCAGCCTCATTGCTATATGGGAAAATATTCTTATCTTCACCTGCACGAACTTTAGGCCAGTTGGAAATCGTACTCTGCGCGCTGTGTCCTCTGTATTTAAAATCCCTAACCATACGCCGAAGCATTCTGTGATCTGTGGTGACAATCCTATTATGACTATCAATGTTAAGCTGAGTAAGGGGACTTATATATATTTTAAACTTCTGTTCATGAGGAAGTTCCTCTGTAAGTTTTTCATTAAGAGCGTGAATTCCCTCAATCACAATAGGCTGATTGCCTCTTATTGAAGTTAAACGCTTCCCGTACTCCTTCTGCCCCGTCAAGAAATTAAAAGTCGGCATATCAACTTCTTTTCCTGCAAGAAGATCGTTTATATTCTGATTGAAAAGGTGGATGTCTACCGCTTCCAAATCTTCATAGTTCTTCTCTCCATATTCGTCCAGCGGAGTTTCTTCTCTTTCTACGAAGTAATCATCCGTTCCCATATATAACGGCTGCAAGCCGTTTACTCTGAGCTGAATACAAAGCCGCTGTGCAAAGGTTGTCTTTCCTGACGATGATGGCCCTGCAATGAGAATTATACGTTTTTTCTGTTTGGTAATCATGTCGGCAATTTCCACAATTCTGCGTTCGTGGAGAGCTTCAGATAGCTGAACCAGCTCCTTAAATTTGCCTTCCTCGATCTTTTTATTCAAATCTGAAACATAATTAATTCCCATCAGCTTACCCCAACGGCTCTGTTCGCCGAAAGTTTTATAAAGCATCTTCTCATCTACATATTCAGGAATTACATTAGGATTTGACGGATGCGGAAAACGCAGCAATACGCCCCTTCTATACTTCATCAATTGGAAATATCTGATGTATCCCGTTGATGGTACCATCAATCCATAAAAGAAGTCTTTATATCCGGCAAGAGAGTAAAAAGGAAAACTGCGTTTACGCCGATCTTCACATAAAAGAGCAGCTTTTTCCGGACAGCCGTTTCTTTCAAATTGCTCCACCGCTTCATCACGATTAAGCTTCTGGCTAACAATAGGCAAGTTTAATTCTACCAGTTCTCTCATTCGTTTCTGAATATTTTTAATGTCCTTAGCCGAAATCGGGGTTTGGGATTTAATCTCTGTATATAGCCCCTTATTCAATGAATTCTCGATATCAACCTCAACAGTACCGATTACATCTTCAATGGCTTTAAGATAAATAAGGCATAGACTATTCTGATAAATAAGATTAGCTTCCTGGGTGCGCATATCCAAAAGTTCCACATTACATTCCCTGTGCAGAGACTGATTCAGACTTTCAATCTGATTATTTACTCTGGCTGCAAGGACGGTATACGGCAATTCATTTTTAATATCTTTATATAACTGTTCAATGGTAATTCCTTTTTCAACAGTTATTTCTTCAAATTGCCCTCTTATTTCTTTTTTTAATTGAATTTTCACAAAATTTCCCCCATATTTTTTTCAAAAAATGATTAAAACTTAAATCATAATTTTTTTTATTTTATCACAATTCACTAATAAAAAAAACATTTTAGGAAAAAATATATCTTGAAAGGAGTGATTACTTTGAAAAAGTTAATTCTCATTTTAATGATTATTGGCGGAATCAACTGGGGTCTGGTCGGTTTCTTCAATTTCAATCTGGTTTCCAGCATATTCGGCGCAAACCTTGCAATTATATCCCGAATTATTTATGCTGTTGTCGGGTTATCTGCTCTATATGGAATTACTTTTCTGTTTAACGATAATCGTCAGCACGCATAGGAAAGAAAAAGAGTTGTCATGCTAAAATTAAATTTTGGCAGACAACTCTTTTTTTTCAATAATTAATTACCACTTATCCGCAGAAGATGGTTGCGTCTATGAAGAAGAATACTGTGCTTCTGCTTCCTACGCTTGTGAATCAGCTCTTTTCTCTGCCAAATCATCTCCATAATGTTCGAGCAGAATCTCCATTAGAGCCAGCACCTCGAACTTATGAAGTGTAACTCCTCTGCTCATATGTTCATGTGTAGGATCCCAGTCGCGGATATCCAGCTTAGCCTGGTTTCCATTCCATTCTATAAGATTAACCTCCTTGGACCAACCGTTCTGGAATGTTTCTATAATACCAAGTTGTTCTTTAATAACAAATGCGAAATCTTGATTTCTGTTAATTTGTTTGGCCATTGTATCTAATTTCTCCTTTCCCGAAATCCCTTTGCAATTTAATACTAACATTTATGGAATTAAATGTCAATATTTTTCTGTAATTTTCTGGAATATTTTGGATGAGTTTTATCTTAGTCCATAGCAGACATTTTATTTCATTGCTGCTAATATACGCGCAGGAAGAATACTGCAAACTTCTTCGGATACCGACGCTATTGATACTCTTAAGCCTTTTTCAAGAGGAATTAAGAAAATTCCTTCTGTTTCAAGTTTGGCAGATATTTCATCAGGATTTAGACACGGAATTGATACAAAAAATCCCATATCAAAAGGAACAATTTCAAGACCACATTCTGCGGCTGCCTTTTCAAATGCTTTTCCTCTTCTGATTAACATATCCCTATATTTTTTTCTCTCGTCATATACTTTTTGTTTAAGCTCAGGGTCTGCATAAATTTTAGACAAAATCGTCTGAGGAGCCCTGCTGCAATTTGACCAAGAACCTCTCGAAGAAAATTCGCATACTCGTTTAAATTCCTCTGCTACCTCTTTTTTCTTGGCTATACAAATTGTGGCTCCGCAACGCATACCATAAAGTGTGTATGCTTTGGAAAGACTATGACCTATAACAGGAAGCACATTTTCAGGCATTTCCTCTAATATTGGAAGATACTCCCTATACTTATCCTCGTCTCCTGCAAAATCTATATAAGCCGTATCCACAAAAAGAGTTATTTTTTTATTTGGACAGACTTTTTCAAAAACAGATTTTACTCCGTTCCAATCCTCTATGGTCAAAGAATAACCTGTCGGATTATGGGCAGGTGTATTGAGTATAACTACAAGTCGCTCCTGACAGCTTAAAAGTTCATCGACTTTTTCCTTAAAAGCTTTTACATTGAACTTTCTCTCATCGTTGAATAAAACAAAAGTGTCAATGGTTCTTCCGATTTCCTGTGCAATTGTTCCATAAGGAGACCAGAACCAGTCGGCAATCAAAATTTTATCGCCTCTGTCTGAATAATTCGCCACTATATTCCTAATACCGCCCGTTCCTCCCGGGGATGCAACCGCTTCTGTGTAACCTTTTGGCTGGTAATTTCTAAAAGCGTCTTTTTTTACTGCTTCTCTGAATTCAGGCGTTCCCGAAATAGGCGCATATTCGGCAAATTCTTTAGGTTGTAATGCTTTAAAAACATCAGTTACCGATGATAAAACTATTAATTCGCCGTTATCGTCAAGAAGCGCTCCGATTGTGGCATTAACAACTTTTTCCTTTCCTTCTTTTGCTATCATCGCTTTAGCTCTGTTGTTTATACCAAAAATTTTATCTTCCTTAGGAATTTTTCTTCCTTGCTGCGATGCAAAAATCATTTCTGCCATTAGCTGCCTCCTTGTTTTAAATTTTAATTTTATATTTTACTATGATTATGAAATTATTACAAGTTGTCTTTAGTATGAAATCTATTTTTTTTGTTAACAATATTATTAACTGGAGGTGAAATTATGCGTCAAGCACAAAGAAAAAAAGAAAAAGACAAAATAGCTATTGCTTTGATGTTAGCTTTCTGCGTTATCGCCCTTACTTCGATTTTTACCATAAAATCAAATATAGATAAAATCAACGACAGCAACACCAATTTACCTGTTTCCGAGAACGCTAAAACCGATTCAGAAAATAACCGGCCGTCTGACTCCGATAAAACAGATGATAATGAAAATCCTACGTCAGAAACAGCAGTAAACGTACCTATAGTTGACAGCGCCCAGAATTCAGGCGACGCCAATATAAATATGTTTAGAAATCCTGTCAAATCAGATGAAGCTTATATAACCAATGAATACTCAATGGACTCGCTGATTTACTCCGTAACACTGGATCAATACATGACCCACTGTGGCATTGATATTGAAGCTCCGGAGGATACGCAGGTTGTGGCAGCAGCTTCAGGTACTGTAACTGCCGTATATGAAGATGATCGCTATGGTACATCTGTTGAAATTACGCATGATAACGGTTTTGTAACCGTATATTCCAACTTGTCTACCAATGAAATGGTTGAAATTGGAGATGTTGTGGAAGCCGGAAAAATTATCGGCGGTATAGGTTCATGCGGACTATTTGAATCTCTCGAGCCTGCACACCTGCATCTGGAAATGTTAAAAGATGGCGTTTATGTAAATCCTACAGATTATATAAAATTTTAGAATTCCTTACCGAAAATGCTCCCGCCGTTAAATGCAGGGAGCATTTTTATTTCTTAATTTGTGCGGCGTTTATACCATCGCTTAAAATTTAAAACTTTACATAATTTATGTTTTTTCCTTCTGTCAAAAACTTTTCTTCGTATTCTGTGGTATAATTTGCAGATTCCCAGAGTGTAATGCCATCATTATTATGAAGGTCTCTTGTCATCTCAATTATTTTATAACCAGCAAGCTCTATTTCTTCCAATGAAAATTCAAACAGTGCATCGTTGTCCGTCTTGAATTCTATGGAGCCGCCTTCTTTAAGAATGCCTTTATAATTTTCAATTCTCTTGTGATAAGTAAGTCGCCTTTTTGCATGTCTTGCCTTTGGCCAAGGATCGCTAAAATTCAGATAAATTCCTGTCAGTTCACCTTTTTCAAAATAATCGCTGAGATCATCTATATAATCGATAAACACTCTTAAATTATTCTGCTCTGCCTGAGCCGCCTTTTCCAAAACTCTGAGCGCCACATTAGATTGACCTTCTACGGCTATGTAATTTCTGTCATTATGCGCCTTGGCACAGTTGGTTATAAATCTGCCTTTACCGCAGCCTATTTCCAAGTAGATTGGATTGCTGTTGCCAAAAATCTCAGACCACCTTCCCTTACACGCCTTAGGGTCATTTATTAAGCAGGCTGAATTCAATGCCAGCCGTTCTTCCAAATTTTTTATGTTTCTCTGACGCATTAAAAAATCCTCGATTCAATTATAATCACAGCTAGAAAAGCCGCTAGAATGATCATGGCAACATAATCTCTTGTTTTAAGCTTCATTTCATTCATTCTGGTTCTATGTTCTCCGCCGCGATAGCATCTTGCCTCCATTGCCATTGCTAATTCCTGAGCAATTCTAAAAGCGCTTACAAACAAAGGCACTAAAATAGGTATTAACGCTTTTGCACGCTGAATAAGGCTTCCCGTCTCAAAATCGGCGCCTCTGGCCTGCTGGGCTTTCATAATTTTATCAGTTTCCTCCAGCAGCGTAGGAATAAAGCGCAAAGCGATAGTCATCATCATGGCGATTTCGTGAGCCGGAAGCCCAATCTTTTTAAACGGCGAAAGAAGCCTTTCTATTCCATCGGTCAAGCTAAGGGGTCTTGTACATAAGGTCAGCATTGAAGATCCGATTATAAGCAGTACAAGTCTGATTGCCATAAAAACAGCAAGCTCAATGCCTTCTACAGTCATTTTGAGGAATCCCCATTGCCATATAACCTTTCCATCCACCATGAAAATGTTCAAAGCAAAAGTGAACATAAGAATAAACAGTACAGGTTTAAGTCCGCGTACGATAAAACTGAGCGGTACTTTTGACACGGCAATTACCACTCCCAGACAAACTGCTGCAACGGCAAAACCCAAGAAGTTGTCCACGATAAACAGTTCAATTATAAACAGCAAAGTTGCTATTATTTTTACCCTGGGATCAAGTTTATGAAGCACCGATTCCCCGGGAAAATATTGTCCTAAAGTAATATCTCTTATCATTTAATTGTCCTTTTTCAAGTATTGGGCAATCTGCCTAACTGCACTTTCCACATCGAGAATGGTGCTGTCTATATTTATGCCTCTTTCGCGCAGTTTTTCTGTAAACTGGGTAATAGGCGGAAGTTCAAGTCCAACGCTTCTAAGTTCCTCTTTTCTTGAAAAAACCTGATAAGGCGTGCCTACAGCTACAAGTCTGCCGCTGTCGATTACTACAACCTTGTCTGAAAGCCTTGCAATGTCTGCCATGTTATGGGAAACCAAAATCGTTATATTCCCTGTTCTTCTGTGAACTTCCTGAATCATTGCCAAAACATCTTTATGCGCTTTGGGATCAAGTCCTGCTGTGGGCTCGTCTAAAATCAGAACCTCAGGCTTCATAGCAACAACGCCTGCAATGGCTACCCTTCTTTTTTGTCCACCTGAAAGGTCGAAAGGTGAACGATCCTTTATCTCTTCGTAGTCCAGACCCACCAGTTCGATTGCCTCCTGAACACGCGCCTGAATTTCTTCCTCTTCAAGACCTAAGTTGCGCGGGCCAAATGCCACATCCTTTGCTACAGTTTCTTCAAAAAGTTGGTATTCAGGATACTGAAAGACTAACCCTATCTTTTTTCTTATCTGTACCATTGAAATACCCGGTTGTGTAATATCAGTATCACCCACTATAACTCTGCCGCTGTCCGGTTTTAATAGACCGTTTAGATGCTGAAGCAGAGTTGATTTCCCGGAACCTGTATGTCCAATAATGCCAACCATCTGACCATCTTCAGCGGTAAAGCTCACATTATCCAGAGCAATTTGCTCCGAAGGCATTCCTTTATCATATATATGAACTAAATTTTCTACTTGTATTGACATATAAACTCTACCATCTTTTCTTCAGTAATAATGTCTTTAGGGACTTGGATACCCATATCGCGAAGCTTAGCTCCCACTTCAACCATTAAAGGCATCTCAAGATTAGTTGAATTTATCAAGTCCTCCTGAGTATAGACTTGTTCCGGCGTTCCATCAAGCAGCACATGCCCTTCATGCATTATGATAACGCGATCGGCTCTCACAGCTTCCTCCATAAAGTGGGTAATAAGGATAACTGTTATACCCTCGTCATGGAGTTCATCAATAATAGACATGATTTCCCCACGTCCTTTAGGATCAAGCATTGCTGTCGGTTCATCAAATATAATGCACTTTGGTTTCATAGCAACCACGCCTGCAATGGCAATTCGCTGCTTCTGCCCTCCGGAAAGCAGATGGGGAGCTTTTTTCTTAAACTTTCCCATGTTTACATCTTCCAGCGCCTTATCGACTCTGCGACGAATTTCGGCAGGTTCTATGCCCAGATTTTCAGGTCCGAAAGCCACATCATCTTCAACAATTGCCGAAACAAGCTGATTGTCAGGATTCTGAAAAACCATTCCGGCAGTCTGCCTCACATCCCAGATATGTTCATCATCTCTGGTATCGTAACCGTCTACATAAATCACGCCCTCTGTGGGAAGAAGCAATCCGTTTAGGTTCTTTGCCAATGTAGACTTACCTGAACCGTTTTTCCCTATGATGGCTGTAAAACTGCCCCTTTCTATATTAAGGCTAACATTATCAATTGCCTTAACTGACATTTGGTCTTCGTCCCTGAGATATTCAAATGTTAAGTTTTCTATTCTTATTATGTTATCCAATTATTCTTCTTCCTTGTAGTAATTGTCCATGTATTTTGAAAGCTGGCGAGCATTGAATTGGCCCGGCGCAGTGGGTTTTTCACCACAGGCATAACTGATTACTGATCCGAACTCTCCGGCACAGATTCTGCTCACTTGCCCCTCCTCACCCATAGCTATCGCCACGATAGGTTTGGATCCTTTTAGTTGGGAATACGCGGCTGCGCCTTCTAAAACAGCATAAGTGTCCACTTCTTTTACTGCAAAACACGCTATCTTTAGAATATCTCCGCCTTTCTTTTCCATCTTTAAGAATTGTTCGGCAATTTCATTTTTAGAAAGCATACGCTCAAAGACATGATAAGAAATAAGAGTCTTTACTTTCTTGCGTCTTGCTTCTCTTACAAGCCTTTCAAGCTCCGCATTGCCGGCATCTATATCTATAATGTCGGCTACTTCCATTGACCATCTCATAATCTTGTTTGTCATATTTTCTTCGCCTTTATAGTCGATAATCATTTTTTTATTGCCGCAAAGCGCTTTTACCGATTCAGCATCCTTTATAAATGCCTCTTTAGTATAGTTTCCCCCGTTTTCCATCTTATCCGCACACCATTCAATTATCTGACAAAACTCTCCGTATTGACTAATATCCGTTTTTATTTCGCCAAGAGTTTTGCAGTTCAATGATAAACAAATTTCAGGTCGTTTTGTCTTTTTCTTTCTCAATTTCAATTTCTTTTCCCCTTATCCTTCCATTTTTTGATTAATCACCTTATATACTAAGTACAGCACATGTAAGATTATTATTACAAGCGCTGCAAAAGATAGCAAATATCCGGTTTCGCCAAACCGCGTTCCAAATATATCCCAAAGAAATACTAAAGGCGAACCTTCTGAAGCCTCATTTAAAAACAGATAATTTTCATCTAAGGCTATATTAATAAAGTATATCGGCACGGCGAGAATGCCAATTACGCCTACAGTCTTCCATAGTCCGGCATAATTAGGGCGCACCTCTTTATTGCGATAAATCATCATTACATAGCATACAATCCATCCGTGAAATACAAAGCTATGAATACACATAAAATTGAAAAACGGATATTCTGTCCAATTGCAAAACAAAAGCGCCGCAACCGCGCCCGGCATGAAAGCATAAGTCAGCAACTGTCCTGTCAGTTCCCGATGGTTGCCATAAGCATCTATATATATAGCGAATATAGCCAATCCGCAAAGATGTAAAGGAAGATATCCTTTCATCGGCGAATCCATTATTATCAATATCGCATCTTTGTAAACTTCAAACAGCAATATTAACATGGCAAAACCTTTTCTTGTCCTGCTCTGAGTTACAGTCCGCTGTTTCTTATAATATTTTGAAAAAGCAACGATTGCAGCGATTATAGCTGCAAGCCAAACTAAATGACCTATACTATATAATTTAAAGCCAATGTCCATCCCCCGCTTTTCAATTATATAGCTCGGTTCAAAAAAATAATTCCAATTCATATAAACTTCTTATTATAAATTATATTGCAAATATCTACTGTATCGTCGCAGATAACTCAACCTTACTGCAAACAACATATCGATTTATTTTATCACTGACGGACCAATATGTCAAAAGATTTCCTGCATCCGTTACAGATTGATCTCTTAAATAAAAACAGGCAGTGTAAACTGCCTGAAATTCATATTGTTTTATTTTATCTTGATTATAGGCGATTCAACCAATTATTAACCTTCATAATCAAAAATCATATAAGCGCCCTGGAATATTTCATCAAATTTTTCCTTATATTCTTCAGTGCTTGTTACTTCAATTAAAGCCTTAGCCCATTCAGTATTCTCATCACCTTTGTTTACAAAGAAACCAGTAGGATAGTTGACATACTCTCCATCTTCTACAATGTAGGAAAATGCATCGATTCCTGCATTTCTCATAACGGAAGTAAACGAGATAGAAGCATCGGCATCCTGATATGAGCCTGCTGTATTAGTAGTTTCTACTTCGAGAATTTGGAGATTCTTTGGATTTTCTTCAATGCTCAATATATTATAGTAATCGCCTTGCAATTCTCCAAGTTTAATGAGTCCAAGCTTTTCCATGAAAAGCAGTGAACGGTGAATATTGGCAGGGTCATTAGATAATATAATTGTTCCGTTTTCAGGAATATCTTCTACCGAATCATGCTTAGCTGAATAAAAACCAAGAAGAGAAGCATAAGTAAATCCCTCTACCAAAGTTAACTCTGCATCATTTTCAGCATTAAAATTTTCAATCCATGGAAGATGGTTTAAAAGAAGACAGTCGATTTCGTCAGCCATGAGAGCTTCCGCCGGTAAATTGTTGCCGTCGAATACCATGACTTCAACTTCATATCCCTTTTCAGCCATCATTTCTTTAACTGCCTCAACCGCTTCTTCATTTAAAGGCATACATCCAATGCTGATAGTAGTTTTTGCTTCGTCTTGATCAGATCCTTCTTCCTCCGAAGCACATCCTGCAAACAATCCAAAAATCAGTACGAAACAAAGTAATAGTACTAATTTTTTCGAAATTTTTTTCATATTAAAACCTCCATTTAAAATGTTAAATATATAAAGCCCTTTGGGGTTTTATCTAAGTGAATACAGTAGCCGATTATTTTCCGGCTTCTCCTGCCTTGCCGCCTTTATAGCAGTTATCATCGTAATTCTTATTCATTACAATATCTAATTTATCTTTAAGCCCACACTCTTCAAGACGTAAAGCGATTTCTTTCTTTTCTCGATTACGCTCCAGAGGATTTACGGTTTCGCGCAGTCCCATTACTACCTGTTCCAGCAGATGGTACGGCATCCCGATCCCCAATTCATCTTTTTGCCATCCGGCAAGCATTCTTGTTCCTGAACACATCATGGATATATTAATCTGATCCATCTCATAAGGTCTTGAAGTACACTCCTGACAAATTGCCTGCATACCGGAAAGACATATATTCTGAGCATGGCCGTTATAATATGCGTTTCCTTGCAGTAAACGCATCCCGTTAAATGGATTACATATGAATATAACCACATCCGGATTCCTCGGACAATCTTCAAGCGGCGTTATTCCTATACCGTAAAGCTTATGCTCACAGTAAACCATGTTTTTAGAAACTTTTCTGCATGTGCATAAATCGTGATATGCCCCTTGACTTAAGCGGCGCGTACCATCTATCATTTCTTTTGTAGGTGAGGAAAGCCCCAACGCGGTGGAACCTCCGCCACATGCCATATGTCCAAGGTGTGCTTTCTGTGAGAGCCCTTGCGTTGCACGTCGTACCATAGTGCAATAGGACATTCTGTTCCCCGGAGCTTTTGCAGGAAAGTTTTCGTATTCCTCCTGTGTCATCAAAAAGTGAATACCTACAGGTTTACGAGGCATGTCCAGCAGTGCCTCAATCCATTTAGCATTTTCTTGAAGCGTCATTTAAAATCACCTTCTATTTAAACATTTTGTAATATTTATAACAGCTTCTTATACAGCCATTCGCCAAAGTATTGTACAACGTTTACCATAACAAGCAGTATCAGCACTCCCATGTAAAGTATCGTTTTATTAAAACTCTGATAACCATAGGTCAGTGCAATCGCTCCCAAGCCACCGCCGCCTACTGCGCCGGCAATAGTGGTTGCCGCAATGTTATTTATGGTGGCTAAAGTTACGGCTGATATAATCGACGGAACCGATTCTTTTACAATAACTTTCCAAATAATCTGCATGTCTGTTGCCCCCAGAGAGCGTGCCGCCTCTATAAGCTGACGGTCCACTTTAATAAAGTTACTCTCAAGAAGGCGGGCAATAAACGCTGTAGCCGCGATTGCAAGAGGCAAAATTACCGCTTTCGTTCCTATAGCAGTACCCACAACCAATCTGGTGAACGGCGCTATTGTTACAATCAATATCAATATTGGGAATGATCTGATTGTGTTGATTATAAAGCTAAGGACTGTATATAAACGTTTTTTATATCTCAGTCCTGTCGGTCCATATAATGTCAGCAGTATTGCCATTATAAATCCCAAAACAAATCCGATTAGCACTGTAAAAAATACAATTTCGATTGTTACAAAAATTGAAGGCATTATCAGTTTATTCCAATATTGTGCTATCATTTTTCCAACACCTCCGGAAAACGTTTATTAACGATGTGTCTCTCATCAAGGTATAATGCCACACGAGAAGCGTCGTTTTTATTTGCGACTATACGGTATGTATTAACCGTTTTATTTTTTAATGACAAAGTCTGATTTTCAGTCAGTCTGAAATCTATGTTAAGCTCCCTTGCCATCTTGGTAAGTAGCGTGGATTCTCCCTCCTGAGTATCTATCTGTATATCAAAGATAACCTCATTTGCTTCAAGGGTCATAGGAGATTCTCCTAATAAGTCACATAATGCAGGAGGTCTTTCAAGGAATACTTGCTCAACAGTTCCTGATGTCTCTACGATTCCATTTGCCATGACCGCCATTCTATCGCACAGCGTTTTAATAACTTCCATCTCATGTGTAACCATCACTATGGTAATGTTAAATCTTTTATTTATATCTTTAAGCAGCGTTAAAATATCCATAGTACTCTTAGGATCCAACGCGGATGTGGCTTCATCACAAAGCAGCACGCTTGGGTTCATGGCTAATGCCCGTGCCAGAGCAACTCTCTGCTTCTGTCCTCCCGAAAGATCACGTGCCCGTGCATTGATTTTTTCAGGTATCCCAACAACCTCAAGCAGCTCTTTTACTCGCTTGTCAATCGTTGATCTATCACATCCCCATATTTTCATCGCAAAAGCTATATTTTCATAGACGTTTGCTCTCGTAATCAATGAAAAATTCTGGAAAACCATGCCTACATTCTTCCTGAAAAGACGCAGTTCTTCTGACGTCAGATTTCCTACTTCCGCTCCGTCAACTTGCAATGAACCTGAATCATATTTTTCCAATCCGTTAATACAACGAAGTAATGTGGACTTTCCCACGCCGCTGCGCCCTGCAATTCCAAATATCTCTCCTTTTTCAATATGTAATTTAATTCCTTTAAGGATCTGCAAATCACCAAAAGATTTTGACACGTTTTCAATCTGAATCATATCTTTGTGCCTCCTGTCGTGTCATCAATTCCATCGTTTCGTATTTTATCATACAAATTATACAATCTCCAATTAGTTATTATTATTGGATAAATGATCTGTATCGCCCAACTGAATATATTGATTTTTAGCGCTAGTTTTTTGTCGTTTTTCCAATTTATTCCTCTATTTTTATTGTTTTATGCGAGAAATTGTAGAATTTCGCGCAGCAAAAAAGCCTGCAGCATATATCCCGCAGGCTTTCTCTTCTTTTTCTCTTTCCGGCTGCTCTATCTCAGCCTTCCTTTTTCTATTCGATAATCTCTGTTACTACTCCG
>CAZYWO010000025.1:0-24198 GCA_964651095.1 uncultured Oscillospiraceae bacterium
AGCCCAATCATTATCATGGAAGATCTGCATTTACAGACTTTTGTTCACACTCTCGTAAAAACACTCGCTTTTTTGTATTGGATATGTATCGAATCCTTCTCCAAAAAGCGAGTGTCTTATTTTAATGTATGTTTTATTGCAAATTTTACTGCAAGGTAATAATTTGTCTGACTTTTTCTGAATTCTTTTAGCTTCTAAAACTAATTCCCTAAGTTTCTTCCGCTGTTCTTATACTTTCTGATTACCTTTTCCAAGGCTTCATTATATCCAAGTTCTTCCGCGCGCACTCTCTTCTCGTAAGGTGTGAGCTTGTCCACATCTTTAATATGCTTCCGCACAGGTTTCGGAACCACAATCATATAAATTAAAGGAGATACCAACAGACAATCCACCACAAGCCAAGCCAGCAGCAACAAAAGCATACCTTGATTCGATATACCCTCATACACCTGCAGATAAAAAATTCCTATCATTCCGGCCAAAAATACAAATATGGTCAAATAAACCTTCTCTATTTTCTTTATTGCGCTGCTTAACGCTTCGTCAAACCATTGAGTTTTAAGTTTCTTTACTATGTATTTTGCCCACCTGAACTGAACGTTAGCAAGATATACACAGCACTTAAAATCATCGAAAGACGGCTTTTCGGCAGGTATTTCTTCCGCAAAAAGCTCTTCCTGCATGTCCCCATAAAAAATCTGTGCTCTGATCGTAGTACCTTCTCCCATTACAGAATATTTCGCCTCTTCACCTTCTCCGAATTCCATTACAAAGAGTTGACCTGCGCTTACCATTTGAGTCTGCTCATTGCAGGATACCAGCAGATAACCATCTTTGCAGTATAATGCATGGGTAGTTTTAGGGAGGGCAGTTTCGTATGTGGAAGTCAAATCTGATTTTTCGGCTGTAGGGTTTATTAAATCCAGAAATCCTTCGTTTCCTTTACGTACCATCAAGTTGTAGTCTGTTATTTTACCAAAGCTTTTAGTTTTCCACGCTCCGTCAAAACGGTCCTGCTCCAGAGACTTAAGGCGCGCCACCCTTTCACCTTCATAACTTAACACTACTTCCCCGTCCAGCACCATGATAACTCTATCATAATCAGGAATCTGTGAAAAAACCGATTCCTCCTGCTCAATGGTCGCAGAACTGAGCCTCCATATAAAGTTTCTCTCCAAATAGCGGCTTATTTCAGGAAAAATAGCCAGTTCCTTAGTCTGGCCGCCTGTCCAACTGCTAATATGGTAATTTTCTTCCCTGCAAAGATAACAATTCATAGCATATATCCTCGATTTTTTTATATATGAACATAGTATACCATACTATCGGTCTTAAAGGCAAGTGTTGGCGCTTTCACAAAAATGCAGAAGCGTAGGTTTACGGTTTTGGTAAAAAACTTGTATTTTATCCTTTAATGCGATATAATAAAATTCATAAATATTAACAGATTCTTAACTATTTTAGTATGGAACTATGCTCACATATGATTTAAAATGAAAAGGAGAACAACAATGTATAGAACAGATGGATATCGCGTTTGCTGCGAAGACCCTATGTACGAATTGGTTCCTTACATCATGCCATATAGATATGACGCATCGAATTCTATTACAGAAGAAATTGACTTGACGTTGATTCAGGACTATATAAAAAAATGCCGTAAAAAAGGCATAAATATGAGCCATATGAGCATTATTATCGCGGGAGCTCTAAGGCTGGTTTCTCAAAATCCTTACTTAAATCGCTTCGTTATGAACAAAAAAATATACTCAAGAAACCACTTCTGCGTATCGTTTGTGACTTTACAACCGGGTAAAATCAGCGATACGGTAAATAAGTTATACTTTAACCTAGATGATGATATTTTTACGGTAAATAAAAAGGTTCAGGACGCTATCGAGCGCTCTCAAATCCCGTCATCGCAGAACTCTATGGATAAACTTCTGTCAAATTTGTTCCGCATACCGTTCCTTGTTGGCGCAGCGGTAGGCTTTTTGAAAATACTGGACAAATACTTTGCACTTCCCTTTTCAATCGTAGATGCAAGTCCATTTCACACTAGTCTTTTCATAACCAATCTTGCATCTATAAGGACAAATGCTATTTACCATCATCTATATGAATTCGGTACTACTGGAATATTCATATCCATGGGACAACCTATAAAAAAAGTAGTTAAAAACGGAGAAAATATTGAGGAGCATAAAATCATGGAACTTGGCATCGTAACTGACGAACGTATAGCCAACGGTCATTATTATGGCCGATGCTTTAAAGAACTCAACAGATACTATAAGAATCCCGAACTTTTAGAAATTCCTCCCGAATTCATTGTTAAAGATCCTGATGTAAAAAAGAAAAATCCTAAATTTATTATAAGATAATAAAAATGAGAGGTATAAAATGGATAGAAAAAAGCAGGCAGTACAATTGCATAAAAGTGGTTTTAACTGTGCTCAATCAGTAGTTTGCTCCTTCTGTAACATCATGGCGGTAGACCCGATCGAGGCCTTTAGAATGTCGGAAGGTCTCGGATTTGGTATGGGCACAATGGGTACCTGTGGAGCTGTAAGCGCGATGGCAATGGTTGTAGGCATGAAGATCAGCGATGGTAATATGGATGACCCTAAAACTAAAAGAGAATGTTATCAAATGATGAAAAAACTTACAGAAGAATTCAAAGAGAAGAACGGTTCAATAATGTGCAGTGATCTTAAAAGTTCCGGAAATGACAATAAAAAAAGCTGTAATGAACTTATTGAAAACGCTGTAGAACTTTTAGATAAGCATCTTCTTGGGCTTTAATTCACCAATACTGCACAACTTGACATAATAAAAATAATAATATAAATAATAATATAATTTGCAAATTCAAGAGAGGAAAAATCACATGACAAAAAAGGGGACGGATATTATATCCTATTTAACAATAATAGGCTGGCTTTTAGCCTATTTCTGCGGTACAAGACATGAATCAGCTTTCCACATTAATCAATCAATGTTATTGATTCTCGCTAACATTATTTGGGGTATTGCAGCAAAAGTTTTAGTTTTCATTCCTATAGTGGGATGGATTGCAATTGTTGTAATTCAATTGGTAATATTCGTATTTTGGGTTATGGGTATATGGTCTGCAATTCAGGGAACAGAAAAACCGATTCCTATTATCGGAGGTATTAAAATTTTCGAGTAAAACTTAAAATCCACATAAAAGCGCCTTGGTTGAATTGCTCTTGCAGCATCATCCGAGGCGCTTTTACTGTTTCTTTATTTTAATTTAAATTTCTTTTACAACATTTTGTTTTGAATATTGCCTTCCATCCATTGAAGCACGTTATCAAACACTATTTCAGCCCTTCTGTCAATGGATTCACTTGTTGCAAATCCCACATGGGGAACGCATACTGCATTTTTTGCATGCAGAAGAGGATAATCTTTACAAAGAGGAGGTTCCATATCGAACACGTCTATGCCTGCACCTGCAATTTTTCCGCTGTTTAATGCTTCCGTAAGAGCCTCATTATCAACTACAGGGCCTCTTGAAGTATTTATTAAAATCGCAGAATCCTTCATCATTGAAATTTTCTTCTCATTGATAAGATTTTTTGTCTCATCTGTAAGCGGAGTATGAATTGTCACCACATCGCTCTGTTCAAGGAGTTCGTCTAAACTTACATAAGTAATTCCAATATTGCCTGCCTCATCACGTTCCTTTCTGCTGTAACCTAAAAGATTGCATCCAAATGCCTTAAATAATCCGGCGGCGGCACAGCCTATTCTTCCTGTGCCGATGATGCCGACCGTCTTTCCTCTAAGCTCATGACCGATCAGGCCGTCTTTAGTTCCGCCATTGCGGATTACACCGTCTAAGGCAGTTATATTGCGCATACAATCCAGCGTCAGTCCAAGGGTCAATTCTGCCACAGCGTCATCACAGTAGCCTGCCGCATTGGAGATATTAATTCCTCTTGCCGCACAAGCATCTTTATCTATATGGTCGATTCCCACAAAGGCAACCGAAATGTATTTCAAATTTTCGCATTTCTCGATTACCTCTCCTTTTAATGGATGGTTTGCCATAATTATAACATCTGCATCTTTACACCTATCAAGCTGCTGGCTTTCATCGGTTGCTAAACTATAGTAGCCTTTAAACTCATGACCCTTTGCAATCAAAGGTCTTGCAAGTTCCTCTATCTTTTCCTTTGAAACGCCCAAAGGCTCAAGTAAAACTATTTTCATGTTTTAGCTTCTCTCTAAGTAAATCCATTGATTAAATCAATACTTGTCTAGAATTAATCCCTCGTCTTATAGTATAACATGCAATGGCAGTATCCTTCAAAATTAGGGTCGGCAATCTGTTCTCTGAATTCTTTGCACATACATTTGTTATCTTCGGTCTTTTCAAACCTGCAAGGGCAATATCCGCCCTTCTGTTTCAATCCCTCTTTGATACTGGATACAAGCTCTTTATCCTCGTTCAATCTTATGGCCATTCTATTCTCCTTTTCTTTAAACTGCTGTACAAAATCCATCCCAGCACGCCGCAGGCAATCACTTCTCCAATCCCTACTGTAGCGAAAAGATACAGGTATCCGTCTTGCAAACCATATACATACTGCAATACCAGCGGAACGATAATAGCATTGCTCAAAATAGGGAAAATAGGTCCTAAAATCGGTTTTTTACCACCTATGTAATAAGTCCCCAAAGCGCCTATTAAAGTGGCTATAGAGCCAAATACAATATCCCATGCGGCGCATCCCGTAAGCAAATTTGCCATAATACACCCAATCGTAAGTCCCGGCACTGCCGCCCATGTAAACAGAGGCATTACAGTAAGTATCTCAGAAAGCCGCACTTGTACAGCTCCGCTGGCCAGCCCTGCCGCATTGGCAATAAAAGTGAGCACTACATACAGAGCAGCAATGATAGCTGCCCACGTCAGGTTTAAAGTTTTGTTATTCATTTTTCTTTCTCCTTTAGTTTTGTTTAGAGTGAGGAAGGTCTCGAACTCACTTTCCGCATTGCTGCCTTGATTGCGCATTTATAGCATACCTGCGCAAAAGAGGCTAACGCAGATTGCTTTCAGAAGCCAATTGGCTTCCCAGAAATCTTCTCCTATATTTCAGAACAGCATAGTCGCTGATTCTGTTAACGTAAACCGGGTCAAAAACCCCGCCTGCAATGCCAATAATCATCTGGCCCTGCAAAAATTTTGTATAAATCATTTCTTTAGAAAGAGCTTCTGAAGTCACTCGCATCTGCTCCTCTTTATCTATAGTCCATCCGCCTATTTCATCTCCGTTCCATGCAATGTAATCAATAATTTCGTTGAACTCTTGATTTTTCTTTAAGAATTCATCTTCATCGCACATAGCGGCCTCGATTAATTTTAAAATAAAAATCTTTTCTTCATCGCTTGCATATCCGTAACCATAACTAAGGGCAATCTCGTATACGCTTTTAAGAACCATAGCTATGAACAGAGGTATATCCGGAATTCCTGCTCCCACAAGACCCAAACCAAAACCCTCTATACTTGAAATGAGCAAATTGGTTGCCTTAGCAGATTTAGCCTGCTTAGTAAAATTTCTGGCGGATTTCCTGTTATTCATCAGTTGATAAGCCAAGGTATTAACCTTAAAATCAGCTTTTCTTTTATTTTTATTGTATGTCTTTTCAATAATTCCCGTGCCCTTTTCAAAAATAATCTGAAATCCTTTGAAAAAAGCACCATTAAGAGTCCCGCTTAACTTTTCCGGAATAAAGCGGTCAAGTTTTTTTATTAAAACGAAAGTGGGGCCTTCTTGTCTTTTGGCAGTAAATTTAGCTTCTTTTTTAGCTAAATCATCCCATTCTTTTTCCCAAGGTGATTTTCTCTTAAATGCAGCCATGATACTCCCCTATTTCAATCACGTGTCAGAACATATATAATGTCACATTTTTTAAAACAAATTATGATTTTATGCAGACCTGCTCGCCGGAATTTAAGCAAACATTAATCTTTCGTATCAATAGTTTATGAATTATCAGAAAACTTTAACGTCAAATTCTCAAACTTAAATCTAAGAAGTTCCGCAAAAATCGGCAATGTAGCCCGCCACCCATACAGGCGGGCTACATCTGATATTTGTTATATTATATCATTTTACAGCTGAAAATACAATTCGTTTATAGCGTAAAAGAAGTTTCAAAAATGAACTCCCCACATACATAAATACATAAAATATAAATACTGTCCTAGCACAAATGTGAAATATTTCGTATTCCAAAATATCCATTATCACGCTTCCATCTGATTTTGTTTTTCTGGTTTATAAGCCTTACCGTCTCTGCATCACGGCGAAAAACATGGAAATCCGCATATTCCAGATGACTTTCCACTAAAAATTCTATGGCAGCGTTCAAAACAGCTTGCAGATCCCATGCTATGAAGTCCAGATAACCATGATAGATGCCGCTGGCGCCTCCAATAAATGTCACCGCATCTTCTCCGACCTTTTTGAGAATTGAAGCTTCCAGTTCATCCCGGAAATCCAGCACCGCCTTTCCTCTTTCCTCTCCGGTGAAGCTGTCCAAAGGATAACAAATGAAACCTGCCGCCACGCCGTCTGCGTGATAAGAATCCATTACTCTGTCCTCGCCACCCAAATAACCGTTGAGCAGCGGTATACATCTGGTAGCTCCTGCAAAAACATCCATTCGCAAATCAGCGTTTTTGTCTTCGTTTGGCTCAAACTGATATGCTGTATAACTATTTTCCAGATATCCTTCCGCAGTCCATCTGATGTTAAGACCCATCTCCGTCAGCGCTTCAGGCAGCTTGTCTAAATAAACTGCTCTGCCTTCCTGCGGCGTATCTTTTACATCAAATCCATTGATAAGCGCAATCGAAGATATTTCTCCAAGTACCTGATCCGTCAGAATGGATAGTATCTGCCAGACATGGTTTTCATTCTCAGCCATTAGTGGAAGCAACTTTTCACAGTAAAGAGTCAGAGATACTTCATCACCCTGTTTTTCCACCCAGACTTGAACGTCCTGTTCGGAGACTTCCCAATTTCCCCAGCGCAGACCAAAACCTCGTGATGGTTGCCGGCCAACCCAGATATTCCAATTTTTCAAAACGTTTGCCGGTGCATGGCGTTTAAAATAAACTAATTCAAAGAGTTTTGCCTTGTCTCCTTCCGCAGAAAGAATCAGTTCGTACTTTTCCCCATTAAATCCCATTTCAAAGGAAGGATTTTCAAATGCCAGTTCAAGAATATCACCGCATCTTCTCATCATTTCCTCTCCAACCTTCTCTCGGTTTTTTTGATCCAGCAGTTGGCGCAGCTCTGCCTCCTGCTCTGAAAAAGCTGCCCATGCCTCCCGTGTCCTCTGTCTAAAGTTTCTCTCAAACCGAGGCAGAGATAAACGGCTTCGGCAATCGTCGATAAACGCCTGAGTATCCTCATCGCCGGGCAGAAACTTTAAAGCCTGTTTGAAATAATACATAGCAGGTCCTTCTTGATCTAAGTAGTAATAGGCGTATCCCATACGGAAATTCCAACAGTGATCTTCTCTGAAATATTCTTCATGAGGTTTCAGCAAACTGATAGCCTTTCTAAAGAGTTCCTTATCATCCCCGTCTGCCTCATTATTGTAAGCCCGTGCAAGCTCACTGTCCATCTCAGGAGTGCGCTCTCCTGCCGGAATCTCCTCGATGGCATCAATAATCTTCTTATATTCATTATTTTCATGCCAAATTTGGCACTGTTTTAATAACTCCATATTGAATCAAACTCCTTTTTTGTTCGCTTTAGTTTTGTAAAAACACCGGCCAGACCTAAAATGACGTCTAGTCTTTTTAATCAAACTTATCATACCATAATTTCAACAAGGTGGAAATATCCACTTTTTCGATTCGCCTTTCAATATTACAGACTGCTGCCTTATGGGCAGCGTACTTTTTTATTCAAAAACGAAATATACCCCTGCCAAGAGGGGAATATTTCAAAGATATTTCAAAGATATATAAAAACCATGTATGTAATTAAGACACAATCTTAAAACCTGCCTTAGTAAGTTCATCTCTAATCTGCTTAATCTGTGCAAAGTCTCTGGTTTCCATACCAAGCTTGAGGAAACAGCTTGCCACAGCCATATTGGCATCAGACCTTTCGTGATGAACGCTGATTACGTTTCCTCCGCATCTGGATACGATGCTGCTGACGCCTACCAACTGCCCCGGCTTATCCTCAAGGGCAATCTGCATAGTTGTAGTCCTTCCCGTTGTAACCAGACCTCTGGTAATTACACGAGAAAGAATGTTTACGTCGATATTGCCTCCTGAAACTATACATACGGTTTTCTTGCCGGAAATAGGCAGCTTATTGAAAAGAGCCGCCGCAACGCTTACCGCTCCTGCACCCTCTGCAATAAGTTTTTGTTTTTCTATCAAAGTAAGAATTGCTGTAGCAATTTCGTCCTCACTTACTGTAACCACATCGTCCACATATTTGCTTACAATCTCAAAGGTAGTGTCGCCCGGATGTTTTACCGCGATGCCGTCGGCAAAGGTTGAAACACTGGTTAAAGTTACGGGTTTGCCTTCCTTACAGCTTTGCACCATTGCAGGTGCCTTTTCTGCCTGAACTCCGTAGACTTTTATGTCAGGTCTAAGCTGCTTAACTGCACACGCAACTCCCGAAATCAATCCGCCTCCACCGATAGGAACGATGATTGCATCTGCATCTGGGAGCTGTTCCAAAATTTCTAAACCTATAGTTCCCTGTCCTGCAATTACTTCATCATCGTCAAAGGGATGTATAAAAGTTGCTCCTGTTTCATCCCTCAATCTGCACGCCTCCTCGTAAGCGTCATCATAAGCGCCGGGAACCAGCCTTACCTCAGCTCCTAAAGCCTTAGTAGCTTCAACCTTGCTGATAGGCGCGCCGTCAGGCATACAGACAACGCTTTTGATTCCCATTCTCGTTGCTGCCAGCGCCACGCCCTGAGCGTGGTTTCCTGCGCTGCATGCGATAATTCCGGCAGCTTTCTGCTCGTCGGACAACTGGTGGATCTTATAATATGCCCCCCTGAGTTTAAAGCTGCCTGTAACCTGCAAATTTTCTGTTTTTAGGTAAATTTGTGAATCTCCGGACAGTTTTTCCGAATATATTAAATCTGTTCTTCTTGCTGCCTCTTTAAGCACAAATGCAGCCTGATATATTTTATCAAGTGTTACCATTTTTTTCTCCTCTTTTTCTCTTTCCGGTCTTTCACACTTAATCCTCAAGACCTGCAATATAGTTAATAAACTGCTGCGCGGTTCTGCCCGAAAGCCCGCCGTGACGCAGTTCCCATGTATTGGCTGCAAGCAGTAGTTCTTCCTTTTTCATCTCGATTCCATACCTTGCTGCCAGTTCTTCCACAATCTGATGGTACTCCTGTCTGTTTGGATTGTTAAAATTAATCAACACACCAAACCTTGCAGAAAGTGAAAGTTTTTCTTCCATTGTATCTGAACGGTGAACCTCACCGTTAAACTCCATATCGTTTTTATCCTTCCACGTCTCCTTTATAAGATGACGCCTGTTGGAAGTGGCGTAAATCAGGATGTTATCAGGCCTTGATTCTACACCGCCTTCAATAACAGCTTTAAGGAATTTATATTCTACTTCGTGTTCCTCAAAGGAAAGGTCGTCTATGAAAATTATAAAACAATAATTTCTATCTTTTATCTGCGATATTACATCAGATAAGTCCTTGAATTGATGTTTGTAAATTTCAATCATCCTCAGTCCCTTGTCGTAATACTCGTTGAGTACCGCCCGTACGCTGGTCGACTTGCCTGTTCCACTGTCTCCGTACAAAAGCACGTTGTTGGCGGTTTTACCCTCGGTAAACGCACGAGTATTGTCTACAAGTTGTTTTTTCTGAATTTCGTAACCTATCAAATCATCCAACCTGATGGTATCCGCATTGTTGATCGGTACAAAATCTATTGAACCGTTCTCTCTTTTTATACGAAAAGCCCTGTTAATTCCAAATAAACCCACACCATATTTTTTATAGTGATCTGTAACCAACATGAAAATTTCATTCTCATCTTTTGCCTTCTCTATCTTCAGACTAAGCTCCTGAACTTTTTCACTTACGTGTTTGTTATAAACCCTATCGCGTTTGGCTACCGCCCTATAATTTGAAATTACGGAAAAACAGTCTATCCTCAAGTCCTCCTCAATAGGCTTAAAATCATAGTCAAATAGCTTTTTAAAAATCTTAAAGTCATTCTTAGCAAAAATATTTACAGTTCCGTCTTCGCTTGCTCCAACCCTTTCACAAGTTAAAGAAAATGAGTTTTCATTGGAAATGAGCAAAAATGTCAGATAGTTATGCCATAAGTTGGTATCGAAGCCGTAAGCAGTTGAAATGTCAAGAACACGTTTTATCTCTTTATATATTCTGCCTATAAGAGACTCCTTATCTTCAACGCCCTTTTCCCAGTCTTCAAAAATTATTGCCATGCGCTCCAGAATACTGTCTCCTCCCAGATTGCTGTAAAGCAGCAGTTTTGATACTTCCTTATACATAACTATCCTCCCAAAGGGTGCATGCACACCGATTTTATTTTGCTATTCTACCTCGACTCTCCAGCCAAATTTATCTTCAATCTTGCCAAGCTGAATACCCGTAACCGTATCGTAAAGTTTCTGACTTAACTGACCTATTTCACCGTTTCCGATAGTCATTACTTCGTCTTTATAGCGGAGTTTGCCTACAGGTGAAATTACTGCCGCAGTACCTGAACCGAAAACCTCTTCCAGTTTTCCGGTTTTCTGAGCTTCGATAAGTTCGTCAACCGAAACTTTTCTTTCTTCTGTAGGGATTCCCCAGTCTCTGCAAATTGTCAGTACGGAATCTCTTGTAATTCCCGGAAGTATGCTTCCGTTGAGCATTGGAGTTACAACTTTTCCATCAATCTTGAAGAAAATATTCATTGCGCCGACTTCTTCAATATACTTACGTTCCACGCCGTCAAGCCACAGAACTTGCGAATATCCTCCATCGTGTGCCTTAACTTGAGCTGCCAAACTTGCCGCATAGTTACCGCCCGTCTTGGCATATCCCATGCCGCCTCGAACTGCTCTTACATAGTCGTCTTCAATCCATATTCCCACAGGAGCAAGTCCTTCTTCGTAATAAGCTCCGCTCGGTGACAAAATGATGATGAACATGAAAGTCTCCGATACGTCTACTCCAAGAAATGGCTCTGTTGCAATTATGAAAGGTCTAACATAAAGAGAAGTGCCCGGCTCTGTAGGAATCCAGTCTTCATCCACCTTTACAACTGTTTTTACAGCCTGTACGAAATCTTCCACAGGAATCTGAGGAATACACAGTCTGTCATTAGTGTTGTTTGTACGCTTGCCGTTCATATCGGGTCTGAACAAATAGCTCCTGCCATCATCTCCCTTATATGCTTTAAGACCTTCAAACATTTCCTGTCCATAATGGAAAACCAGACATGCAGGAGAAAGTGTTAAATCATGGTAAGGTACTACTCTCGGGTCATGCCATCCCTTTCCTTCTGTGTAATCCATGATAAACATGTGATCTGTAAATATTTTTCCGAATCCCAGAGGACCTTCCGGTTTAGCCTTTGGATTGGTAGTTTTGGTGATTTTAATATCCAGCATTTTTTTGCCTCCTAATCTGTCCTGTATCTTTATCTTGATATATCTAATCTGCCCAATGCCACTATATATTACAATCTTTCGATTATTTTCGCGGTCATTTCAGCACATGTCAGTGGAGCCTCATGGCTGCCGCCTATAATATCGGCGGTACGGTAACCGTCTTCTAAGACTGCGTTTACTGCGCTCTCGATGCAGTCAGCTTCTTTTGGTAATTCCAATGAATATCTCAGCATCATGGCAGCGGATAGAATCGTTGCCATAGGGTTTGCCTTGCCTGTACCTGCAATGTCAGGTGCAGAACCATGAATCGGTTCATACATTCCACATTTGCCCTCTCCAAGAGATGCGGAAGGGAGAAGTCCAATTGAACCTGTAATCTGAGAAGCTTCGTCGGAAAGAATGTCTCCAAACATGTTTGAAGTAAGCACCACATCAAATCTTGAAGGCTTCCTTACAAGCTGCATTGCTGCATTGTCAACATACATGTCGCTGCACTGAACGTCGGGATATTCCTTGGCTACCTCATGTACGATCTCACGCCATAGTCTGGAAGTTTCAAGCACATTTGCCTTATCCACACTTACAAGGTTTTTCCTTCTCTTGCGCGCCGTTTCAAAAGCAATTCTTGCAATCCTTTCAATTTCCATTACGCTGTAGCTTTCGGTATCATAAGCCTCGGCGCCGTACTTGCCTTCTCGCCTGCCCCGTTCTCCGAAATATATGCCGCCTGTAAGTTCCCTTACTATTACCAGATCAAAACCCTTATCCACTATGTCCTGTCTTAGAGTACACGCTTCGATTAATGCCGGATAAATCTTTGCCGGTCTTAAGTTGGTGTAAAGTCCAAGAGCTGCTCGCAGTCCCAGCAAAGCTTTTTCAGGTCTCAAATGGTTGGGAACGTCATCCCATTTAGGCCCGCCGACCGCACCTAAAAGAACGCTGTCGCTGTTTTTACAGCCCTCTATAGTCTCTTCCGGAAGGGGTACTCCGAATTTATCATAAGCACAGCCCCCTGCCAGATAAGCTGTAAAATTAAACTCATGCCCGAATTTTTCACCGACTTTTTTCAGCACTTCTACGGCGCTGTCAACTATTTCAGGTCCGATTCCGTCGCCTCTTACCAGAGCAATATTATACTTCATGGCTTTCCTCCTTAGCATCCTGTCTTTCCTTAAGGTACTTAAGAAGTCCCCCCTTATCTATTATGTCGTTAATAAAATCAGGGAAAGCAGCGGCCTGAAAAATCTCTCCTGTAGTCTCGTTGGTAATTACCCCTGTGCCATAATCAATAGAAACACTATCTCCGTCTTTAATCTTCTCTGCTGCTTCCGGACACTCAAGAATAGGGAAACCTATATTTATGGCATTTCTGTAAAATATTCTTGCAAAGCTTGCGGCTATAACGCATTGAATTCCGCTTGCCTGTATGGCTATAGGAGCGTGTTCTCTGGATGAACCGCATCCAAAGTTTGCTCCGCCTACCATAATATCGCCTGCTTTAACTTTATTGACGAATTCTGAGTCGATGTCCTCCATACAGTGCTTAGCCAGTTCCTCCGGCGAAGGCGCATTGAGATATCTTGCAGGTATAATAACGTCGGTGTCTACGTTATCTCCGTATTTAAAAACTTTTCCTGTAATCATTCTGTCTCCCTCCTTAAATATCCGCAGGTGAAGCCACGCTTCCTGCAACAGCCGACGCTGCTGCTACAGCAGGACTGGCAAGGATAACTTCGCTCTTAACGTGTCCCATTCTGCCTACAAAGTTTCTGTTTGTAGTCGCAACTGCTCTCTCGCCTTCGCACATGATACCCATGTGACCTCCAAGGCAAGGACCGCATGTAGGTGTGGAGACTGCACAGCCCGATTCTATGAAAATTTCCGCAAGCCCCTCCTTAATACACTCAAGATAAATCTCTTGGGTGGCAGGGATCACGATACATTTTACGTTGTCTGCAACTTTTCTTCCTTTGAGAATCTGTGCTGCAATTCTCATATCCTGCATTCTGCCGTTAGTGCATGAGCCTATAACTACCTGATTTATAGTCAGCCCCTTAACTTCTTCCACCGTCTTGGTATTAGACGGAAGATGCGGCATCGAAACGGTAGGTTTAAGTTTGCTCAAGTCTATGGTCACGACTTCATCGTACTTAGCGTCATCGTCAGCCTCAAATATCTTTACAGGTCTTGTAAGTCTGCCTTCGATGTACTCCATGGTTTTTTCATCAACAGGGAAAATGCCGTTTTTAGCGCCGGCTTCGATTGCCATGTTGGCTATGGTAAATCTATCATCCATCGAAAGAGATTTGATACCCTCGCCTGTAAATTCCAATGAACGGTAAAGCGCTCCATCTACTCCGATAAGCCCTATAAGGTGAAGGATTACGTCTTTTCCGCTTACATATTCCTGAAGACTGCCTGTAAGCTCCACTTTGATTGCAGAAGGGACTTTAAACCAGTTTTCACCCATTGCCATACCTGCCGCCATGTCCGTAGAACCTACTCCTGTAGAAAAAGCTCCCAGCGCACCGTATGTGCAGGTGTGCGAATCGGCTCCGATTATACAGTCTCCCGGACCTACTATTCCCTTTTCAGGAAGAAGCGCATGTTCGATTCCAACTGTACCTACATCGTAAAAATGCTTAATGTTAAAGCGTTTAGCAAACTCTCTTGCTATTGCGCACAGCTCCGCCGATTTTATATCTTTGCATGGCGTATAGTGGTCGAGTACCAATGCAATTCTCTCTTTGTCAAAAACTTTAGTAAACCCCGCCTTGTCAAAAACATCGATGGCAACCGGACCGGTAATGTCGTTTCCCAGCACTATGTCCAGTTTAGCTTCAATCAAATCACCTGCTTTAACAGATGGCAGACCTGCGTGGTCAGCAAGAATTTTCTGTGTCATCGTCATTCCCATGATTTATGCCTCCTGTTCTTTATCAGTTGCTGTTTGTAACTTATTGAGGGCCCTTATATAAGCTAAAATACTTGCCTGTATTATGTCTGTAGAAAGTCCCTTACCCACATATGAGCGATTGTCTGCCGTCACCTTGACGGTTACATCACCCAGAGTGTCCTTACCTTCGGAAGTAGAGTTAATGTTATACAAATCAAAGGTATGTTTCTTAGGTTTTACAATAAGGTCGATAGCTTTGAAAGATGCGTCTATTGGGCCGTCTCCCAAAGCAACTTCCTCGAACTTTTCTTCGCCCTTTTTCAGGCAAACCGTGCTTGTAGCAGTAGTAAAGTTGCTTGTATGAACTGCGAACCAATCCAGCTTGTATCCGTTTTCAACATCATCTTCTTCGGAAGCCGTATTATGCATTATTATCGCATCAATGTCCGCGTCGTTGATGGTTTTTTTCTTGTCGCAGACTACCTTAAATTCTTCAAAACATTTAAGTAATTCATCGTCTGTAAGGGTATAACCCATTTCGCTTATGTGGCTTGCAAAGGCGTGCTTACCGGAATGTTTTCCTAAAACAATATTATTAGTAGTTATTCCCACTGCCTCTGGTGTAAGGATTTCATAAGTTTTCTTATTAGCTAAAACGCCATGCTGATGAATACCTGATTCGTGAGCAAAGGCATTCTTGCCTACTATAGGTTTATTTATAGGTGCATTTTGACCGATTATGTTATATACTGTCTTACTTGCTCTGTAAATCTTAGTAGTGTCAATTCCCGTCCTCATGTCCTCAAAAATGTCGGGGCGCGTATTCATGGCCATTACGACCTCTTCCAGAGAAGTATTTCCCGCCCTTTCGCCTAAACCGTTTATCGTACATTCGATCTGTCTTGCGCCGCCCAAAACGCCTGCCAGCGAGTTCGCAACCGCCATGCCTAAGTCGTTATGGCAATGTACTGAAAATTCAACCTTATCGGCATTCTCTACGTTGTTCATCATGTGTTCTATCATCTGGCGCATCTCTGCGGGTGTAGTATAGCCTACGGTATCAGGCAGATTGATTACATTGGCGCCGTTCTTAATTGCTATATTTACAATCTCTGTAAGGAAATCCATATCGCTTCGCGTGGCGTCTTCTGCGGAGAATTCAATGTTTGAACAATAGTTTCTTGCATATTTAACCATTGCTACCGTCTTTTCCAGAACCTGATTTGGAGTCATCTTAAGTTTGTATTCCATATGCAGCGGTGAAGTAGCTATAAAAAGATGAATTCTTGGATCTGCCGCATCCTTTACCGCATTCCATGCTGTATCTATATCTATTTCAGAGGCTCTTGCCAAAGACGCAACAGTACAGTCCTTAATGGTCTTTGCAATCGTATTTACCGACTCAAAGTCCCCCGGAGATGAAATAGCAAAGCCTGCCTCGATTACATCTACCTTCATCTCTTCAAGGCGTTTTGCCACCTCTATCTTTTCTCTAAGATTCATACTACAGCCCGGTGACTGCTCACCGTCTCTCAGGGTTGTATCAAAAATTTTAATTTGACGCATATTAGTTTTTTACCTCCTGAATCATACTGTCAGAATTGCTCCCTTGTCAGCCGAGGATACAAGTCTTGCGTATCTTGCCAAGTATCCGGTCTTCACTTTCGGTTCAGGGCAAACCCACGCTTTTCTTCTCTCAGCCAGTTCTTCATCGGAAACTTCCAGTCTAATCTGACAGTTCTTAATGTCAATAGAAATTATATCGCCTTCTTTGACTAAGGCGATATTTCCGCCTGCTGCGGCTTCAGGGCTTACGTGACCTATCGCTGCGCCTCTGGTTGCTCCGGAAAATCTTCCGTCTGTAATGAGTGCAACGCTTTCGCCAAGTCCCATGCCGCATATTGCCGATGTAGGGTTGAGCATTTCTCTCATACCCGGACCGCCCTTAGGTCCCTCATATCTTATAACAACCACATCTCCGGCTTTAATGTTTCCTGCATATATTGAAGCAATGGCCTCTTCTTCTGAATCAAATACTCTTGCAGGCCCTGAATGAGACATCATCTCAGGTGCAACCGCAGATTGTTTAACCACGCAGCCGTCCGGCGCGATGTTTCCTTTAAGAACTGCAATTCCTCCGTTTTCCGAATATGGATTTTCAATAGGTCTGATAATCTGTGTATCCATATTCTTGGAATTTGCAAGGTTTTCTTCCATAGTTTTGCCTGTTACCGTCATCACGCTTGTATCTAGCAGGTTCTTTTTAGTAAGTTCTTTCATTACTGCGTAAACGCCTCCGGCTCTGTCTAAGTCTTCCATGAATGTGTCTCCGGCAGGCGCCAAATGACATAGGTTTGGAGTTTTAGAGCTTATCTCGTTGGACATGTCAAGGCTTATCTCAACTCCCGCTTCATGGGCAATTGCCGGAAGATGGAGCATAGTGTTAGTTGAACATCCCAGAGCCATGTCTACGGTTTCTGCATTGTGGAAAGCAGCTTCCGTCATAATATCTCTAGGTTTAATGTCTTTCTCAATTAACTCCATAATCTTCATGCCGGTTTTCTTTGCAAAGCGTATGCGCGCGGAAAGAGGTGCAGGAATAGTTCCGTTCCCCGAAAGGGCCATACCGATTGCCTCTGTGAGGCAGTTCATCGAGTTGGCTGTGTACATTCCGGAACACGAACCGCATGATGGGCAAGCGTTTTCAACATAATCATTTACGCCCTCTTCATCCATAGTTCCGGCATGATATGCGCCTACAGCTTCAAACATGTGACTTAGGCAAGTACGTCTTCCGTCCTTTAAATGGCCTGCAAGCATCGGACCTCCCGAACAGAAAATTGTAGGAATATTAAGTCTGGCTGCTGCCATAAGCAGACCTGGCACGTTCTTGTCGCAGTTAGGAATCATTACTAATCCGTCAAACTGGTGTGCTATAACCATGGCTTCAGTTGAATCTGCAATAAGGTCTCTGGTTACTAAGGAATACTTCATGCCTATATGTCCCATAGCTATGCCATCGCATACAGCGATTGCCGGAAACATTATAGGTGTACCGCCCGCAGCTCTTACTCCTGCCTTAACAGCTTCTTCAATTTTATCAAGATTCATGTGGCCCGGAACTATCTCGTTATGTGAACTTACGATACCTACAATTGGTCGTGATAGTTCTTCTTCCGTTAGTCCTAAAGCATATAACAGGCTTCTGTTTGGCGCTCTTTCCACACCTTTTTTTATACTATCTGAGTGCATATATGACCTCCGAAATTTATTTTCATTCTTATCTTTTATTTTTTATTTTCCTTAATATAAATCTTCAGAGATTTTTCCATCTCTAAATTATTATGTAGGAGCCGTTATAAAAGTCAAATCATGACTTCTATAACGGCAGCTTCAAAACCCAGTCAGGCCTCGTTATCAAAATTAGTTGGAGGCAGTGTCAAGGTCTGCGTCGTTTTTCCAAAGCATCTGCTCGCGCAGTGATTTTCCTACAACTTCCATAGGATGTTTAGCAAGAGCAGCTCTCTTGGAGTTGAAGAAGCAACGACCGTTCTTGTTTTCTGCAATCCATTTGCCTGCGAATGTGCCGTCTTGAATGTCGCTTAAAACGGCCCTCATATTTTCTTTTGTTTGTTCGTAAGGAATGACTCTCGGTCCTGAAACATATTCGCCGAATTCAGCAGTGTCGGAAATTGAATAGTTCATTGCAGCAACTCCACCTTTATTAATAAGGTCGATAATAAGTTTCATCTCGTGAATACATTCAAAGTATGCGTTTTCAGGAGCGTAGCCTGCTTCAACCAGAACTTCAAAGCCGCATCTCATTAAATCTACAACGCCTCCGCAAAGTACAGTTTGTTCACCGAAAAGGTCAGTTTCTGTTTCTTCATTCATGGTAGTTTCAAGAATTCCGGCTCTTGCTCCGCCTATTCCTGCCAGATAAGCAAGCGCTATATCATAAGCCTTGCCTGTTGCGTCCTGTTCTACAGCGATAAGGCAAGGAACGCCCTTTCCTGCAACATACTGGCTTCTTACAGTGTGTCCAGGACCCTTAGGAGCCGCCATGAATACGTCAACGTTAGCAGGCGGAACGATTTGTTTGTAGCGGATGTTGAAGCCGTGTGCGAAAGCGATAGCCTTTCCTTCTGTCAGGTAAGGTGCAATGTCCTGTTTGTACATGTCTGCCTGAAGTTCATCGTTAATTAAAATCATAATTATGTCTGCTTTCTGGGTTGCTTCAGGTACGGTATAAACTTCAAACCCATCTTTTTCAGCTACAGGCCATGACTTGCCGCCTTTGCGAAGTCCAACGATAACATCGCAGCCGGAATCTCTCAGATTCATCGCATGAGCGTGTCCTTGTGAACCATATCCGATAATAGCGATTTTCTTACCGTTTAATTTGTTGATATCACAATCTTTTTCATAATACATTTTTGCCATAGTTAAATTCTCCTTTTTCTTTTGTTTCTTCATTTATTGTTTCCTGTCCGCGTTCGAGAGCCACAATACCTGTTCTGGCAAGTTCGAGGATTTCAAACTCTTCAAGGATTTTCTCAAAAGCTTCTGTTTTTGATTCGTCTCCAATCATTGCAAGAGTCAAAGCTCCCACTGAAACATCCAGTATATTGGCTCTGAAAATATTTGCAATTTGAATTATTTCATTACGCTTCTGGCTGTCCTGCGCCTTTACCTTTAACAGAACAAGCTCACGTCTTATTGATTTTTCCGGCGCCAGCACCTTAAGTGAATGTACCGGAATGAGTTTTCTAAGCTGGTTTGCAACAAGCTGAGCATGATGCTCATCTGTAAGGACTTCAATAGTAATTCGCGAAACTTTAGGGTTATCAGTAGTTCCTACTGCCAAGGACTCTATATTAAACCCTTTTCGTGAAAACAGTCTTGATACCTGAGACAAAACGCCGGCCTCGTTATCAACCAGCACTGCTATAGTATGTTTTTTAATATCGTTCATGGGCTTCCTCCTTATCTCCTAGCGTACCAAAAATTCTGTTATACGGCTTCCGCCGGTTACCATAGGTCTAACCATTTCATCTATGTCGATTGCACAATCGATTACATAGCCGTGACCCCACTGGAGTGCATCTTTTATCGCTGCTTCCAGTTCTTCCTCTGTGGCTACATGGCTTCCTTTCAAACCGTAAGCTTCAGCCAGCTTCACAAAATCCGGACCTCTGTCTAAATCTGTAGCCGCATATCTTCTGTCTTTCATCAGCGTTTGCCACTGTCTTACCATTCCCAGTGAGCTGTTGTTAAATACGAAAGTGATTATCGGAAGATCATAATACTGCTCTGTGGAAAGTTCATGACAATTCATTCTAAAGCTTCCGTCTCCGGTGATGTGTATAACTGTTTTATCAGGGTTGGCAATCTTAGCGCCTATTGCCGCACCAAGGCCGAATCCCATAGTTCCGAATCCTCCAGAGGTAAGAAGCTGTCCCGGATAGTCAAAATGAAAATGCTGTATCGCCCACATCTGGTGCTGACCTACATCTGTTGCAACAATAGTATCCTGAGGAAGCATCTTGGCAATCGCCTTAGTTATTTGTTTAGGAGTGAGGGTTTCCCCAACTTCTTCATATTCAGTTTCTGTTTTAAATGAAAAGACATAATTTTTCCATTGAGAATGGTCTGCCTTTTCAACTTTTTCGTTAAGGATTGCCAGTACATCCTTAGCATTTCCGATAATGTGATGATCTGTCTTTACATTTTTATTTATTTCCGACCTATCTATGTCAATTTGAACAATCTTTGCCTGACTTGCAAAGCTTTCAGGGTCTAAAGCAACTCTATTTGAAAATCTGCATCCCACCGCGATAAGCAGATCGCAGCCGTCGCATGCCATATTTGAAGCTTGTGAACCATGCATACCGATCATCCCGGTAGTAAGAGGATTTCTTCCTTTAAATCCGCCCGCACCCATAATAGTTATGGCTACAGGAGCGTCAATCTTTTCTGCAAGCTGTAGAAATTCTTTATCTGCTCTGCTTCTCACAACGCCTCCGCCGCAAATCAGCAATGGCTTCTCCGACTCTTTTATCATATCAACCAGCTTTGCTATATCTCCCATGTTAGGCGTAGGCGCTTCAAAGTTATGTGAAGCTCTTTCCATGAGCGATGCCAGCCTTCCGGTAGTAAAATGCTGGGACTTATCCACCGGTTCAAATTCGCATTCCTGAACTGAAACATTCTGCAAAATATCTATGAAAACAGGTCCCGGTCTGCCGCTTCTTGCAATTGCAAAGGCTTCTCTGATGGTATTTGCAAGTTCCTTCACATCTCTTACAAGATAATTGCACTTGGTTATAGGCATCGTGATTCCCGTTATATCCACTTCTTGGAAGGAGTCTTTTCCTATTAAATCCTCTCCTACATTGCATGAAATAAATACTACAGGCGAGGAGTCCATGTATGCAGTTGCAACTCCTGTGGTAACATTGGTAGCTCCCGGTCCTGATGTAATGAAACATACGCCTACTTTTCCGGTGCTTCTTGCATATCCGTCGGCAGCGTGAGACGCGCCCTGTTCATGAGAAGTCAATATATGTTTAATTTTATCTTGATACTTATATACCTCATCGTATAGGTTTAAAACCGTGCCTCCCGGATAGCCGAATATGGTGTCTACTCCTTGTTCCAGCAAGCACTCCATCAAAATTTTTGCGCCAGTCATCTTCATTCTCTCATTCCTCCTTCTGGTGACTAAAAAAACCTTATGGGCTAAAAGCTAAGTCCATAAGGTTTGCAATTTCACATCTTTTATTGTTCTTGATTTCAGGTTTCCCTGTAGCAGAAGCTGCAAGATTTCGCAAATTTAGGCATAACTTTTAGCACTATTCATTTCTTCTCCAATTAGAAGGACTAGAATAATGCTGAGGACTAGAATACCAATGTTTGCATAATTCATACACATAATCATCTTAACTTTACCTCGTCTGCCTCAGTTATAATTAGTAAATAATTTCAATGGTGTTATTGTAACACATACTTTAAGCCTTTGCAACAATAAATGTGATTTTTTTTTGGTTTTTTTCACAGTTTTATTGTACTTAAATCAATACACGAAATGAACGCCTTCAGAACATTGAAAGCTGCACCTGATGCTCAGCTTCTTCAAACCGGTAGAGGTATTGAAAAATCTCATCAGGGTCTGACATAATTCCGTATTGCCTGCATGTGTCTTTAAATGTTCTCATCAGATTGTTGTTATTGGGGCTGGATAGGACATAACCGTATCCATAGTTTTTTATATATCTTTCCTTAAGTCTGCTGCCTGCAAAGATTTTTTCCAGATTATCGTAAAAATATTCTCTGTTTCCCTCTCTGAGGGTTACTCCCATACCGAAGCAAATTATTCCCTTTACGTCAGCTTCCACACAGTACTTGAGAATACCCTTTAGATTTTCCTCGTTATCGTTGATATAAGGCAAAATAGGCGTTAGCCATACTACGGTAGGAATTTTTTCTCGCTGTAAAGTTTTCAGCACCTCAAATCTCCTGTGGGTGGTACACACACCCGGCTCCAGTTTTCGGCAAAGCTGCTCGTCATAAGTTGTCATCGTCATCTGAATTACGCATTTTGTCTTCGAGTTTATCTCCTTAAGCAAGTCTAAATCCCTCAGCACCAAATCTGATTTAGTTATCAGTGTCGCCCCGAAGCCATAACGATTTATCAGTGCAAGCGCTCCTCGGGTCATCTCCAGTTCCTTCTCCAAAGGCATATAAGGGTCTGACATGGCGCCTGTTCCTATCATGCACTTCTTTCTCTTGCTTATAAGGGATTTCTCCAAAAGCTCAAGAGCATTTCCCTTTACTTCAATGTCCGTGAATTCATGGTTCATGTTATAACATCGACTTCTCGAATCGCAGTAAATACATCCGTGGCTGCATCCTCTGTAAAGGTTCATCCCATTTTTTTGCGATAAAATTGACTTGGCTTGTACAATGTGCATTAGACTGCCTCCGAATTTTCAGATTCGCTGTTTATGCTTTTTTCTTTTGACTTTGAATTTTTTTCCGGCAGGCAAAGCACAGATAAAGCGGTTATTGTAAGCAACATTCCGCAAATTGACAGTATAGTTGGGTATTCGGTGAAGAAAATTGCCCCAAACACCGTTGCAGCAACCGGCTCAAGAGAAGCCAAAATCGCCGCCTTTCCTGCGTCCATGTAAATAAAAGCCATAGTATAAATCACATAAGGCAAAACTGCTGTAAATGCCGAGTGCGCTACTAAAAACAAAGTATTCCCCGCCGGCGATTGGGAAACAAAATCCCCAATAATCTTCCAATTTGCAAAGGGTATAAGAACGATCGCAATGATAAGCATAAAATAGAAAGTAATGGTAATTGCGCTATAGCCGCGCTGCATTATCAGTTTGGAGAATATGCTGTACAAAGAGTAGCAAAATGACGATAAAATTCCTATCATAACTCCCGCCGCCGACCATTTGACGCCGGCTGCATCTTCCAAAAGACCGCTTACCAGAACGCACCCTGCAATTGCCAGCAGCATACAAACAATCTTACGCTTCGTGATTTTTTCTTTAAACATAATTGCCGCGAAAAACATGACAAATATAGGGAATGTACATAAAATTACTGCCGCAAAGGAAAGTGTCAGCCTGTTCATTGCTTCATTATAAAAGTAGCTTAGCCCCAGATTTCCTATTATAGCTCCCATTACAATTATGCCTATGTCCCTCGGTCTAATTTTAAGGAGTGATTTATCAACGATAAGGATACCTGCTAACATAAGTATTACTCCGATTACCATTCTCGCAAAAAGTATCGTACAGTTATCCATGCCGAAGGCGGTAAGCTTGCGCAAAAAAACGCCCACGCATCCCCAGAGTATACCTGCGGTCATAGGTAAAAGAGCTGCAAATTTATTCATTATTATCTGTTTTCTTCCTTTTCTCTTGCACGTACCAGTTCTATTGCTTCTTTACCGGTCAGGTGATCAATCTCAAGGCAAATCATGCAAAGTGGGGCATATTCCTTTTCTATGTATTTTTCAAGATACTCCTGAGTTGCCGTAGGATGATATTTTCTTCCTAAAACAGCAATGGAATATCTCTTTTCTTCTTCGCTTTCAACAATACGCGGTTTACCAAAAGCGATAACGCTTCTAAAATAGGTAGTGTATTCTTCAGGAATTACTTCATCCTTATCTATTACACAAAAAGAGGCTTTTTCGCTCTTTTTAACTGCGTCTACTTTATGTCCCTCTTTTCCGCTGTGAATATAAATTTTACCGTCCTCATAAACATAGCTTACAGGAACTGCATAAGGGTAATCGTCATCTCCTATTACAGCAAATACTCCTGATGTGTTTCGTTCTAAAACTTTAATAGCTTCATCCTGCGGAAGCAACTGCTTGATTCTGCGCATTTGTCTAATCATAATTTACCTCCTGTTGATTGCGGCAACGCCGTTTTAACCAAATTGCTGAAACCATTATACCATGATTCTTCCTCTAAAAAATACAATGGTCCATCATGATTCAATGGTTTCTTCCTTGCGGCAACGCCGTTTTAACCAAATTGCTGAAACCATTATACCATGATTCTTCCTCTAAAAAATACAATGGTCCAT
>CAZYWO010000026.1:0-9930 GCA_964651095.1 uncultured Oscillospiraceae bacterium
ATAAGGCGGATCTGATAATTTTTATGGTAGACAGTAGTAAGCCTCTTGATGCAGAAGATTATGATATAATTGAAAAAATTGATGATAAAAAATCAATCGTAATAGTAAATAAAATTGATCTTGAAACCAGATTGAATCGCGGTGAACTGGAAACTCGTCTTCCAAAAGCTACAATTCTTGAAGCTTCCATTGTAAATGATATGGGAGTTGATAGAGTTGAGGAAGAAATTGAGAATCTTGTTTATGGTGGAAATGTAAAACAGACCGGAAGTATGATGGTTACTAATGTGCGCCATAAAGCGCTGCTTGAAGAAGCAAGAGATGCTCTTGGCGATGCGATTAATATGGCGGAAAACGGTCAGCCTCTTGAATTTTTAGAAATTGATGTTAACAAGGCTTATGAACAGCTCGGCGCTATAATAGGCGAATCGGTGGATGAAGATATTATAAATGAAGTTTTCTCGAGATTTTGTCTTGGAAAGTAGATCAAAGAAATAGGTCAAAGAAATAGATCAAAAAGGGAGCTATAGTATGAGTGAACATATTTTAATGGGTGAATATGATGTTATAGTTATAGGCGCAGGTCATGCGGGATGCGAGGCCGCTTTAGCGTCTGCAAGAATGGGGAAAAAAACATTGATGTTTTCCATAAATCTTGAAGCAGTTGCCATGATGCCGTGCAACCCTTCAATAGGCGGAACGGGAAAAGGTCATCTGGTTAGAGAAATCGACGCTCTTGGCGGAGAGATGGGGAAAAATATAGATAAAACGTTTATACAAAGCAAGATGCTTAATACTGCCAAGGGTCCGGCAGTCCATTCTCTCAGGGCACAGGCTGACAAAAGTAAATATCATATTGAAATGAAACGTACAATAGAAAATACACCTAATCTTGACATGAAACAAGGTGAAGTTACGGATATAATAGTGGAAAACGGCAAGGCTTGCGGTGTGGTGACTAAAACCCATACATATTATAGGGCGGAAGCTGTAATTTTAGCTACGGGGACTTTTCTGCGCGGAAAAATTTTCATCGGCGACAGCGCTTTTGAGAGTGGGCCTAACGGACTTGCAGCCTCGCGCGAACTAGCTGATAATCTTAAAACTCACGGGATGAAACTGAGAAGATTTAAAACAGGTACTCCTGCAAGATGTCTCGGAAGCAGCCTTGATTATTCTAAAATGCAGGAGCAGCGAGGAGACGACAATATTGTGCCTTTTTCATTTATGAATGATGAAATAGGAGAAAATAAAGCTCTTTGCTGGCTTACTTATACTAATGAGGAAACTCACAAAGTCATAAGAGCTAATTTACACAGATCAGCTCTGTTCGGCGGTCAGATTGAGGGCATAGGTCCAAGATATTGCCCTTCAATAGAAGATAAAGTTAACAGATTTGCGGATAAACAAAGACATCAGACTTTTATTGAACCGGAAGGTCTTGATACAGATGAAATGTATATTCAGGGTTTAAGTTCCAGTTTGCCGGAAGACGTACAGCTCGCCTTTTATAAGACCATCCCGGGATTGGAAAATATAAGAATAGTACGTCCTGCCTACGCCATTGAATATGACTGTATTGACCCGCAGGATTTAAAGCTTAATTTAGAGTACAGGAATATCGAGAATCTTTTCTGTGCAGGACAATTTAACGGAAGCTCCGGTTATGAAGAAGCGGCAGCGCAGGGACTTATGGCAGGAATTAATGCTGTTCTTAAGATTTCCGGCAAGGAACCGTTTATTTTAGGAAGAGACGAGGCTTATATCGGTGTTTTAATCGACGATTTGGTGACTAAAGGTACTAATGAACCTTACAGAATTATGACTTCAAGGGCGGAATATCGATTGGTTTTAAGGCAAGACAATGCAGATTTAAGACTGACTGAAAAATCTTATAAAATTGGACTGGCTTCTGAGGAAAGATATCAAAGGTATATTGCAAAAAAAGAAGCTGTGGATAAAGAAATGAAAAGACTTCAAGCTAAGGAGGTAACTCCTAAAGAAGTAAATGATTTTCTTCAATCCCACGGCACATCACCTGTAGCCGGAAAAATTTCTTTTACGGAGCTGCTTAAAAGACCTCAGATAACTTATGAAGATTTAAAGGAACTCGATGATGAAACCAGACCTGAACTTTCATTCCACGAAATTGCACAGCTTGAAGTTCAGATAAAATACGAGGGATATATACAGAAGCAGATGCAGCAAATTGCAAGATATAAGAAGCTTGAAAACCGCAGGCTCGACGAGAATTTTGATTACTCTCAAATTGAAGGGCTTAGACTGGAAGCGATTCAAAAATTGAATCAGATTAAGCCTAACTCGATTGGGCAGGCATCGCGTATATCGGGAGTGTCCCCGGCAGATATAAATGTTCTTATGATATATTTTGAAAAGAAAAAGAGATCAAGCCGTGTAAACTAAGGATACTGCTTAAAATAAAAGTTATTGAGGATTAACATGGAAATTTTAAAAAAAGCCCTCGAAATGAAGGGAATATCCGTCGACGAGGATACTGTAAAAAAATTCCAAGAATATATGGAAGGTATTCTTTACTGGAATGAAAAGATAAATTTGACTAATATAACGGATAGAAATGAGTTTATAATAAAACATTTTATTGATTCAATAATTTGTCTTGATTATGACCAGTACCGAGATGCAGAACGCATAATCGATGTTGGAACCGGAGGGGGTTTCCCCGGAATTCCCCTTGCAATAGCTTCACCTGATAAAGACTTTATTCTTATGGATTCTTTAAATAAGAGGCTTAAAATAATTGATGAGCTTTGCGAGGAAATAGGCATAAAAAATGTAACTACTGTACATGCTCGTGCTGAGGAACTGGCTAAAAATAAGACTCACAGAGAAAAATATGATCTTTGTGTTTCTCGTGCTGTGGCTAATATGGCTGTTCTTTCAGAATATTGCCTGCCATTTATAAGGGTTGGCGGTTATTTGTTGTCATATAAAGGGCCTGACGCTAAACGTGAAATCCAGGATGCGAAAAATGCGCTGACCATTCTTGGAGGCAGAGTAGAGAAAATCTGCGACGGAAACTTAGAAGAGTTTGGTATAGATCATGGTATAGATCATAAAATAGTAATTATAAAAAAAATAAAAAATACTCCGTCGAAATTTCCCAGAAAAGCGGGAACTCCGGCGAAAGAACCTCTAAAATAGCGTTTTTAGGGGTTTTTTAGTGTACGAAACTTTACATAAACTTCTCAGGAAATGTTATTATTTCCCCAGAGGAGGGGGAGTGATAATTTGAAAATTGTACAAATACCAATTTCAATGATAGCAGCTAATCCTGAACAACCCAGAAAGGTTTTTAGGGATGAAGAACTGGAGGAACTTAAAAATTCCATAGCCGAATACGGCGTACTTCAACCGTTAATAGTAAAAAAGGCAGAGGAAAGAAAGTTTATTTTAGTGGCAGGCGAAAGAAGATTGAGAGCCTCTAAATTGGCAGGGCTTAGAACGGTTCCGGCTATAATCAGGGATTTGCATGAAAGAGAAGCGGCGCTGATTGCCCTTGTTGAAAATGTTCAACGAGAAAATCTAAACTTTTTAGAAGAAGCGAGAGCTTATAAAAAACTTATGGAGGATTTTGATCTTACTCAGGGGGAAATTGCAAAAAGAGTCAGTAAACAACAATCAACCATTTCCAATAAGATAAGGTTACTATCATTGCCTGATGAAATTCAAGAGGCAATTTTAGAAAATAACCTTACTGAAAGACATGCCCGAGCCCTTTTGAAATTAGATAGTCAAGAGGAGCGAAAGAAAGTTATTGCAAGGATTACGGCGAATAGCTTAAATGTAAAACAAACAGAAAAACTTATCGAAGATATAATTGCAGGTAAGGAAAAGGCATATAGAAGCCAACGGAAAATAAATTACATAAGTTACAAAATTTACCTCAATACTATTCGCAAAGCATTTAATCAAGTGAAAACCGTAGAAAAGAATGCAAAGTTCATAGAAAGCGATCAAGGAGAATTCCTCGAAGTTAAAATATTAATACCAAAAAACAATAGATGTTTCACGTGAAACATCTATTTTTTTATCGGAAAGTATGTTATACTATTATTATAAAACAATCTAGGGAGGATATATTGTGGGCAAAGCAATAGCAATTTTTAATCAAAAGGGTGGAGTAGGAAAAACTACAACAAATATCAATCTAGCGGCCTGTCTTGCTATGAAAGGAAAGAAAATCTTGATTTTAGACATTGATCCTCAGGGCAATACGACCAGTGGTATTGGTATTTCAAAGAGAAGTTTAAAAAATACAGTTTATAATATTTTAATTGATAAAAATTACGATCCGAGGAAAGCCATAATAAAAACCAGTGTAAAGAATCTTGATCTTATTCCGGCAAGTGTGGATTTAGCAGGAGCAGAAGTCGAATTAGTTCAGATTGAAGGCAGGGAAAGCACTTTAAAAAACGGACTTGATAAGGTAAAAAACGATTATGATTATATTTTTATTGATTGTCCGCCTTCATTGGGTCTTTTAACTATAAATTCTCTTACTGCGGTGGACAGCGTACTGATTCCTATTCAATGCGAATTTTATGCACTGGAAGGGGTAAGCCAACTTGTAAGCACTATTGAGCTTGTAAAAAAGAGTCTTAATCCAAAGCTGGAGATACAGGGCGTAATATTGAGCATGTTCGATGGCAGAACTAATCTTTCTGTTCAGGTTGTCCAGGAAGTTAAAAAATATTTTGGCGGAAAAGTTTATGCTACAGTTATTCCCAGAAACGTAAGACTTGCTGAAGCCCCAAGCTTTGGACTTCCAATAACCGAATATGACCCTAAATCAAAGGGCGCGGCAGCATATATGGATTTTGCCGAAGAATTTTTAGATTTGGAGGAAAACCAGTATGGCAGCAGTTAAAAAAGGTGGATTAGGCAGGGGCCTTGATGCTTTATTCGCAGATGCTGTACCTGTCAGCGAACCTGAAGAAGAGGAAAAAGAATCTCTAAAATATGATTCTTCTGATTCAGTTCAATATATTAACATTCATGATATAATGCCTAATGCAAACCAGCCGCGTAAGGTATTTAATGAGGAGAAAATTGAGGAATTATCGGAATCTATTAAGGAACACGGTATAATTCAGCCGATTGTAGTCAGAAAAAAAGAAAACGGATATGAAATAGTGGCGGGAGAAAGGCGTTGGAGAGCGGCTATTAAGGCAGAGCTTACGCAAGTTCCCTGCTTGTTGCGAGAGCTAAGCGATGAACAAAACATGCTTATTGCTATAATTGAAAACATGCAGCGTGAGGACTTAAACCCTTTGGAGGAAGCAGAAGGATTGAATCAAATGATAGTAAGCTTTGGAATGACACAGGAACAGATTTCAAAGAGCGTTGGAAAAAGCCGTCCTTATATTGCTAATTCCCTGCGGCTTCTTAAACTTCCCGAATACATAAAGGAAAGTTTGGCAGAAGGTAAACTTTCGGCAGCACATGGAAGAACGCTGATTACCATTGAAAATGAAGAACTGAGAAAATCTCTATGTGAAAAAATCATTGCAGAGGGACTTTCGGTGCGGGCCACTGAAAAGCTAGTTTCCGAAATAGGAAGAGATAAAAAAAGGAGATCTGCAACAAGAATAAAAAATCCGGATGTAGCTAAAGTTGAAAGTGAGCTTAAAGAATGTTTAGGAACTCGCGTCATAATCAATCAAAATGGCAGAAAAGGCAAAATTGAAATAGAGTTTTTTAGCAAAGATGAACTTGAGAGATTAATAGAAATGTTGAAAACTTTGGGTTAGGGAGGATTGTTTCACATGAAACTTTTAATATTGTTAATGGTAATATGGAATCTTATAACTTTTATTATGATGGCAATTGACAAATACAGAGCAAAGAATGATAAACAAAGAATAAGTGAAAAGACTCTGCTTTTAAGCAGTTTTATAATGGGTTCAATAGGTATTACAGCCGGAGCGCTTGTTTGTCACCATAAAACGAAAAAACTTAAATTTCAGATTTTAGTGCCGTTGTCGATTGTAGTAAATACGGCAGTTATATACGCATTGGTATATTTCAATATTGTATAAGAATAATACTGAGAGAGGGGAGATAGGTTATAAATGAATAACAAGGATTTTACATTAAGAGTAAACAAAACCAGAAATATGAAGAAAAAAAGATTGACTCAAACACTGTATTTGTTACTGTGCAGCTTACTGTTGATGCTTCAGCTGAGCAGTGCGGCAGCTTATGCAAATCAGGCAAGCACCGGATTATGCGAGCATCATCCGGCTCATACGGCAGAGTGCGGATACTCCGAAGCTGATACGGGCGCAACTTGTAATTTTGTGTGCGCAATTTGTCCGGTACAAGAGATAATTGACACATTGCCTTCTTTAGAAGAATTAAAAGAGCAAGACCAAGAGGCTAAGCAGGCTTCTTATATACATATAATGAACGCCTATGACGCTTACAGCGCCTTGACGAGCGACGAGCAGGCACAGGTTTCGGGAGCAGATAAAATAGAAAGTCTGTTGTCATATTTTAATCAACAAATAACTCCGACAGATAGCATGGGGGGGGGGGTATAGAGCTTACTGATGTTAACATTGTAAATGGAGACGGAACCGGCGAAACATACGATTTCTCGGACAGCGATGCTTTTACAATTTCTTATGGTAAACAGATGAAACTGCACATCACATCGACAAGTGAATCAGGCACAAGTGATAAAAAAATAGTGATTACAGTTCCTGATGGTTTAAATATCGTCGATTATACGAAAGCAGATGCGATATCTATAAAAAACGTGGAGTTTACAAGATCTACAAGCAGTTATGGCGGATATGAGCCAAACTCCGGAATACTTACTTATTATTTGAGCGATACGGCGGTAGACAATAGTCTTAGCATAATACTGGAAGTGGATGACGTACTGTGGAGCGGATTAAATAATACAAAGATGACCAATGCGGTTAAGGTTGAAACCTTTGCCGGAGCGAACAACACTCAGACGGAACAGGCCACAGCTACAATCACAGGCAGCCGAGGACATGATTTGAGTAGCTGGGATGTAAACACGGCTGTTCCAACCGACGCCAATACTTCTTTCTCAGTGCGCTCTTTCGGAGTATATCAGGTATATGAAGGCGGTCATGCATATTATCCTACTTATTATAAAGAACTGCGTATAATGGTATCGCTGCCATATAATGAAACAAAGGAGGTTTACGGAAAGTTTTCGTACGTTAATGCAGAGGTAGAGCCGAATGAAATCATAGAAGATGAATCAAATCATACAGTTACTTTGGTTTGGAAAGATTTATATACTACAGGACTTTCAGTAACCCCTTATTTTTCATGGGTTGACAGCGCCAATAACGAAGATATAGTAAAATGGCCAAGCGTCTGCGGCGCGGCTACATTTATGGACGATAGTACTGTAGAGCTGACAGCAGCCAACAATGCGATTACGGACAATGTGCAGTTTGTAGCTTTTGACGGCGAAAATATGATTATAAAAGGACTGAACAGAAAATCTATTCATTCCGATTACACAGTAGATTCAGACATAGTATACAACCTCTGCATGTTTGGCATCGAAAATAACGGAATCACAGCAAGCGCAGCTAAAACGTTAGAATTCACATATAACAACAATGACAAGATAGGAGTTACAGCGCAGAAGATTCCCGTTCCTACCGGAGGTGAGGCAACAAACATCAAATATAAAACTAACAAAAACGAGACGCTGCGCGCCTATTCCGGCAGCGCTACTAAAATGAGCAGTACTTCATTTGTTTTCACGGCACAAATGGCAGGTCTTGAGGAGGGGGAATATTTTACTTACATTCAGGCTGACGTAGGCAGTTATGAGGAGGGATATGTGGGATATCAAACAAGCGCCGCATTAGATCCAGGTTCTAACAGCTGTATTACCTTCGGTAAGCTGCTTTCCAATGACGTTGGAACATACTCCGATTTCTGTACGCTGACGATAAAAAACACAGAAGACAACCATGATACGGGAGTTACAGCGTCGAGGTATGTAAGTATTACCAGCATTTATGGATTTCAGGCGCTTGAAATACAACCTTCAAGCGGCTCGGCTTTATCTACCCTGTCGGCGGTTGCAGGAGATACTGTTTCTGTTGACGCGGTAGTAAGAGGAAATCGGTATCCATACGATGTGAATCAAATTATACCGGATACGGAACTTTATATTCGACTTCCAAAAACCATATCGCTGGAGAATATCCAGTTATTTAGTCAGATCACTAATGGGATATCAAACACGGTGGCAACAGAAGAGCTTCTGGAAGAAAATGTCAATTATACTATAGAAGAACACCATGAGGAAGAAGGAACAAATTATGTGGTGTATAAAATTCATTTCATTAACGATAGCGGAGCAGTAGGCTGGTTCAACGAAAATCTGGGGGAGAGGCGGCTTCGTTTGAAATTTGATATGAATATCAGCTTGGAAGCATCTACTATGAGTCTTGATTTACGCGATTGTATTCTGGGTACAAGTGAAAAAGTTACTATAAACAGCAACGGTTCGGCAATGCAATATTTAACTGGAGATACTTATGATGTGGATGGCGACAATAATACTACGGAATATATGGGAACTTTCTCCTCCCGTGCTGCTAATCGAACATTAACAGTAACGCCAGCTCGACGTGGACTTCTTGCTGAACTGAGCGCCAAACTGGGAAGCGAGAACGATTATTATAATTACGATGATGACACTAAAACAATGTATCTTACCCAAAACGACATCATCGATGTGAATTTATCAGTTTATAACAATGCCAGCAGCGAAATAAATCAAAGCGATGCAGAAAAGTTCCATTATTATATTCCTGTTCCAAAAGTTGGAGATAATTGGGATTCTCTAATGCAAGATGAGGCGTTTGCTGTTAATATGAATTTAACGGGCGCCGCAACTATTACAGGAAGTGATGCGGATAAGTTCAAAGTGCAGTACAGTACTACGGTAAGCTCCGATGCAGCGGTAGGTTCAGGGCAGCATTACGACGAAAATATTGATACAAACTATGTAGATGCTGACAAGATTTCAGACTGGACAGAAGTTAAAATGATTAGGATAAGTGTAGCAGATGGTGTTACATCAGTTCCTGAAAATGCAAAAGCCGATATCGCGCTGCAATATAAAACAGGCTCTGACGCAAGCAGTTTTGTGGGCAATATTTTCAAATTTGCTTCTAAGGGTTATACAGTGTATACAGTAGATGGAGTTCCTAATAGCAGTTACTTGCAGACACAAAGCGTTCGCGGTTTGTTCCAGACAGGAATCATATCCGGATATATATATATAGATAAGGATTTTAACGGCATATATGAAAGCGATAAAGGCGATTTGTTGTATAATACCGGAGCGGTAACAGTTAAAATCACAGATGTAAATGATTCGACCAACACTCGGACGGCAGAAACCAATACAGGCAGATATGAAATCAACGGATTAAAAGAGGGTACATATACTGTAGAGATAGTTAATCCGGGTTCGCCAGACGCCAGTGGTGTAAACCCGCTGAGATTTTCACTGGCGCAAACAGATTCTATATTTACGGAAAACGAAGAGAAAACAATTGCGAGAGCCACTATATCAGTGAACGGTGAAAACGCGGCAGATAATGAGGCAATAAACGTGGGGTTGCAGCAACCCCATACCGTTAAATTCAGTGCGGCTAATGCAAATCTTTCCTTTAATGAATTATATATATGGAACAATAATACAATTGGAATAATCCCTGAGGTAACTGCCGACGCCGGTTGGAAGTATACAGAAAAGTGGACGACAGAAGATGGTTTCAAAACGGCTGCTGAAGTTATGGCGACAATAGTTAATAAGGATATGTCGTTTGAGGCTGTTGTTGACAAGCTGCTTACTCTAAGTTATGACGGAAA
>CAZYWO010000026.1:10030-10124 GCA_964651095.1 uncultured Oscillospiraceae bacterium
ATATGTCGTTTGAGGCTGTTGTTGACAAGCTGCTTACTCTAAGTTATGACGGAAACGCGCAGGGCGGTACAGTAGGCAATATACCAACCGATAG
>CAZYWO010000026.1:10224-23033 GCA_964651095.1 uncultured Oscillospiraceae bacterium
GAAAGCAAGACAGATACAATTTATGCAAAAGACGATACTGCACCGACCACAGTAACAGAAGTCACAATACTTGATATTGATAAGACGGTCTATGCGGCATGGGGCTATGATGAAAACGACAACGGTATCGCAGATGTACTTGAAACTAAATACACCTTAAGTTATGACGGAAACGCGCAGGGCGGTACAGTAGGCAATATACCAACCGATAGTAATGCATATATCAGCGAAACAACGGTAACTTTAAGCACAGCCAAGCCAACCCACAGTGATGTAAATGAGATTGAAGTTGTATTTATCGGCTGGACAGAAAGCAAGACAGATACAATTTATGCAAAAGACGATACTGCACCGACCACAGTAATGCAGGTTATAATGCCTGCAAGCGATAGAACCGTTTATGCGGCGTGGGGCTATGATGAAAACAGCAACGGTATCGCAGATGTGCTTGAAGAACCGGACAACAATGACAATGAGGAACCGGACAACAATGACAATGAGGGACTACCGCCTGATAACAACAACGGTAGTGATATACTGACGCCGGAAGAGGAGGAGATTGATAACGACCTGCCTCCAAAGACAGGCGACGAACAGGCGGCAACCTTGCTTCTATATATGATATTGACAGCTGTCTCAGGAAGCATAATGCTTGTACTTAAAAAAAGAAATAAACAGATACGGCAGTAAGTATCATAAGATGGTAATACAAGGGTAATATGAGAAAACGAACACTTCCGGCTAATGAAAGTAAGTCTGAGGTGTTCGTTTTCTCTGTTGATAATATGAAGCGGCAAGCATACGCACAATAGACGCAGCTTTTATTCAAAACAAAAAATATGGCGGAAATATAAATTTATGTGAAAAAAGCACTACATCTTGTAGATGAAAAAAACACATAAGTATGATATACTATTAAGATAAACCGCTATAAGTGTATTTAGAAGTAAGGAGTAAAAAATGTCCGATATTAATCAGGAAACAATAATGACATCCTACATCCCTATGCCTCTTTGCGTAATTAATATTCATGGAAAGATTGTTGCAGCCAATAAGCATATAGGAGATGTGTTCATATATGATGCAATTTTAGATGCAGATATTTTCGCACTGACAGGTATAAAGGCGGCAGACTTATATAATTCAGCAGAAAACGATAATCATCCGATTTTAAAAAGGAATGATAAGATTTTCCGAATTGCAGCCTATAAGATTGATGAAAGCGAAGAATCTAATCTGGGAATAATATTCCAAGATGTGACTAATTTGGAAGAATTAAAAGACAGATATAACGACGAGAAACCTTGTGTTGCTAAAATTCAGGTGGATAACTACGACCAACTTATTGACAGAAGCGGTTCGGCTCCCAACCTAAGCCTTTTCAGTGAAATTGACAAAGCTATAAGAAAGTGGGCTTCTAGGATAAACGCTTCTGTGAGCAGAATCAAAAGCAGTAACTATGTGGTTTGGTTTGAGCAGCAATACCTTGACAGATTGGTTGCAAATAAGTTTGACCTTCTTGACGAGGTGAGACAACTTGAGACGAAGGCAGATTTCCCTGCCAGCCTAAGTATAGGTATAGGGGTAGGCGGCAAAACATTAATTCAGACAGAAGAGTATGCCGATGTAGCTCTTGATTTAGCTTTAGGGCGCGGAGGAGATCAGGCGGTCGTAAAGAGAAATATAAAGATTGAATATTACGGAGGAAAGCTCCAAACCGTTGAAAAGAGCAATAAAGGAAAATCGAGAATTGTAGGTCACGCACTCAAACAGTTAATCGACCAATCTAAGAAAATTTTTATTATGGGGCATCGTAATCCCGACATGGATAGCTTCGGCTCAGCTCTTGGAATATTAAGGCTTTGCGCTATTTCTGAAAAAGAGTCGTATATTGTTATTGAAGATGTTAACGATTCCCTTCATGCAATATATACACAAGCAAAGGAAAGTGATAATTATAAATTTATAAGCTGTGAAAAAGCAATAGGCCTTGCAGAAAGCGATGATTTGGTAATTGTAGTAGACACCCATAGACCTAGTATGGTTCAGTGTCCCGATTTGCTTGAAATATGTGAAAGAGTAGTAGTAATTGATCACCACAGAAAAGTTGAAGAATTCATTGAAAATCCGGTACTGGCATATATGGAATCTTATGCTTCATCAGCTTCTGAGCTTGTGGCGGAAATTTTACAGTATATGACCACCAAGAAAGTTTTATTAAAGCTGGAAGCGGAGGCTCTTTTAGCCGGCATGACTATAGATACCAATGGATTTGCGATTAAAACGGGAGTACGGACTTTTGAAGCAGCAGCATGGCTTAGACGTCAGGGTGCAGATCCAACCGAAGTAAAGAGATTTTTCCAAGAAGATTTTTATAATATAAAACTTAAATCAACAGCAATATCATCGGCGGAGATATTTGATAATGGTATTGCAATTACCACGTGTGAACAAGTCAGCATAAACGCGCAATTACTTTGCGCTCAGGTAGCGGATCAACTTCTTACGATTAAGGGAGTTAAAGCTTCTTTTGTAGTGGGAAGAAACATGAAAATGAAAACGGTTATCAGCGCACGTTCCCTTGGGGAGATAAATGTACAGGTCATTATGGAAAAATTCGGAGGAGGAGGACATCTGACTACGGCTGCCGCTCAAGTGGACAGTTCCATAGATGAAACTGTAAGCAGGATTATGGAAATTATGGAGGTTAATAAGCAATGATAGTAATTTTGAAAAGAGATGTTAAAGGAACTGGCAAAGCCGGAGATATAGTAAAAGTCAGCGACGGATATGCAAGAAATATGCTTATTCCAAAAGGTTATGCGCAAGAAGCTACAGAAGGCAACGTTAGAAATCTTGAAAAGCAAAAGGCTATTGCAGCAGAGAAAAAAGCAGAAGAAAAGGCCGCTGCCAAGGCGCTTGCAGAAAAAATAAACGATGTTTGTGTAACAATTAAAACTAAAGCAGGCGAAGGCGGTAGGATTTTCGGCTCGATTACTTCTAAGGATATAGCTGACGCTTTGAAAGAACAACATAATCTGACCGTTGATAAGAAAAAAATACAGCTTGACAGCCCTATCAAGCAGACAGGCGATGTAACGGTAGACATTAAACTTTATCCTGAGGTAGCAGCTAAATTAAAGTTAACGATAACCGCTTAGACTAGAATACCATCCAAAGAGGTGAATTAACATGGTTGAAAGAATTCCTCCCCATAATGAAGAAGCAGAAAGATCAGTCCTTGGAGCCGTTATGCTCAACAAGGATATGCTTTCCGAAGTTCTTGAAGAGGTGACTGCTGACGACTTTTATAATGAGAGCCACAGAGAGATCTTCAAGTCAATTTGGGAATTATATAAGGAAAATACGGCGGTTGACATGCTTACGGTATGCGAGGAGCTTAAAAAAAGAAAAGCTCTGGACATGGTAGGAGGCAGAGCGTACATAGCCGCATTGACTGCGGAAGTGCCCTCTACTGCCAACGCGGTAGAATACGCAAAGATTGTCGCAGAAAAAGCAACGCTTCGCCAGATGATTAAAACATCTGAAGATATTACTGAAAAAGGATATGAGGCGAAAATGGATGCAGGTGAAATTCTTGACTATGCAGAAAGAGGTATATTCGGAATTTCTCAGAAACGCCAGAAAAACGATTACGCTAAAATTCAAGACGTTCTGCTTACGAATATTAAAATAATCGACGAAGCAGCCCAGAACAAAGACAAGATTGTCGGTATTCCGACCGGGTTTAAGGATATTGATGAAAAGACAAGCGGATTTCAGCGTTCTGACCTTATAATAGTTGCCGCCAGACCTGCGATGGGCAAGACTTCTTTTGCCCTTAATGTTGCACAACAAAGCGCAGTGAAAGCAGGTTCTTCAGTAATTATTTTCTCATTGGAAATGTCCAAGGAGCAACTTGGTCAAAGACTTTTGGCCATGCAGGCAAGAGTTGAAATGCAGAAACTCAAGCAGGGTGATTTAGACCGTAAGGACTGGGATAGAATCACTATGGCGCTGGATGAGTTAAACAATACTAAAATCGTAATAGATGATACTCCGGGAATTTCTCTTATGGAAATGAGAAATAAATGCAGGAGATTAAAAGCTCAACAGGGATTGGATTTAATCGTTATAGACTATTTGCAGCTTATGAGCATGCAGGGCAAAACGGATAACAGGCAGCAGGAAATCAGCGCTATTTCAAGAAATTTAAAGCTTTTAGCAAGAGAAATGGATTGTGCGCTTATAGTGCTTTCTCAACTTTCCAGAGCCCCGGAACAGAGGCAGGATCACAGACCGATTTTGTCAGACCTTCGAGAATCGGGTTCTATTGAACAGGACGCCGACATCGTAATTTTCCTCTACAGAGACGATTATTATAATGAAAATACAGATAAACCGGGCGTCTGCGAGGTCAACATTGCCAAGCACAGGAGCGGACCCACTGACAAGGTTGATTTAACATGGGTTTCGCGTTATACCAAATTCAGCGACAAGGCATTGTAAAACTACAATTACAGAAAGAGGATATAATGAATTTTAACAAAGGAAAAATAAAGGACATTTACCTTTTGACTACCGATGTTGAGAATATGTTTATAAATGAATATGTGCCGGCAGCTCCCGGAGATTATGTTAAAATTTATCTATATGGGCTTTTATATGCCCAGCATGGAAATTCCATGACGCATCAAATTTTAGCAAGACAGCTTAATCTTTCTGAAGATACGGTAAACAGCGCATGGGAATATTGGGAAAAAATGGGAGCTGTAAAAAAAGTTTACAACAAAGACCCAAAACCACTCAATTACGACATTGAATTTCTCAATTTGCGTGAGCGGATGTATGGTAATTTCTCCAAAGATGATAGAGAAGAAAACCGTGTGCAAGCACATGTAAACCCCTTTGATCAAAACAACGGTATTGACTTACAGGATAAGGCGATGAAGGACCTTTTCGACTATGTGGAAATTACTTTGGGAAGAACTCTTTCAGCAAGAGAAAATGAGGATATAGCTTCATGGATTAATCAGATGGGAGTTACAGACGATTTAGTCAGAGAGGCCTTTGCATACTGCTGTGAGAGAGGCAAGACCAACGTAAACTACGTTGCAAAAGTGGTTATCGAATGGCATAAGCAGGGACTTAACGAAAAACAGGCTATTCGTCAGCATATAGAAAATCTTGAACAAAGGCAGGGCATATATAAAAACGTTCTCAATTCGCTGGGGCTTAATCGCAATGCTACCAGTGCAGAAAAAAAGATGATAAACAGTTGGATTGACGAAATGGGATTCAGCATGGAGCGGATTCTTGCCGCTTGCGATACTACCCTTTCCACGGCAAATCCAAATTTAAGATATGTAAATAAAGTCTTGGAAAATTGGCGTAAGGAAGCCATGGAACAAGGCAGAGATGTAAATCAGAAGGTAACAGTTTCACAAGCTGTTTTAAATAAATATTACGAATTTTTGAGACAGGAGGCTGAAGCATCAGCAGAGGCAAGGAAGCAAGAGGTTTATGAGGCTGTTCCAAGAATAGCGGAAATTGATAATGAACTTAAAATTTTGGGAAGCAGGCTTTCCAGAGGATTGCTTTCAGGCATGACCAGAGAAAAGATTGATGAAACTAAGAAAATTATGAATCTTGAAGAGGAAGAACGCGCTGTGCTTTTGACAGAAAACAATTTTACTGTAGATTACACAGACATCAAATATTCCTGCGAAAAATGTAGTGACACTGGAATTGGCGAAAACGGGCAGAGGTGTTCCTGCACTAAGGAGAGAATAGGAGAGGCAGAAATATGGCAAAAGAAAAACATGTAGATAAAAGTCCAAATAATACGCCCGATAAGAAGGTCAATAAAAAGTTCGGCAAAAAATTCGATAACGATAAGAAGAACAATAAAAAATTCAGCAATAAGAAATCTAACAATAAGACCAATACTCTTATGGACAAGCTATGGGAAGCAGGGGCGAAAGTTATCTTTGTAGCAGATGATGGGCTTGATAAATTTTCAGATTATCTTCAGGGTACAGTTGTTATTCTTCTCATGGACATATGGGAAGAATTTATCGAAATTCTTGAGGCTGGCAAGGACTTTGCAGAAGAACTGGGTGCAGGATTAGTTATATGGTATGACCACAGCGCTGAGGTAATAGAATGGCTGACAAAGAGAACCACTGTACTGATTATGCGAAAACTTCACGATTTCAGAGTGGATATGGCTCAATATAAAAGAGCAATAATAAAGCATTGTGTAATCGTCCTTTTGGCAGGAGTTGGAATGGTTTTACTGTTCGCATCCGCCATAGATTATGAATATTCTTATAACGGAAGGGCTCTGGGTATCGTTAAAGAGCAGAGCGATGTTTTAGAAATACTCGATTTAGTCAGTGAAGAGCTTTCATTGGAATACGGTTCAAGTATTTATATCGACGCGGAAACTGATATTTCATTCAGACCTGTAATTTCATACGGGAAAGATATTGACAATGCGGATACGGTTCTTAAAAGATTTACATATATGGGCGATATTCAGGCAACTGCTTATGCCATAATGGTCGACGGGGAGAGAATTATTACCGTTGAAAGTGAAAAAATTGCTAACAGCGTTTTAGATTCTATAAAATCGTACTATACAGAAGATGACGATACAGAGTACGAATATGTAGGATTTGTCGAAGATGTTGAAATTGAAGCATATAGTACGACGCTTGCCAATGTAAGCAGTAAATCTGCTGCGTTAAAGAAACTGAAAAGCGGCGGACAAGATGAGGTTACCTATACGGTTGTGTCGGGAGACACCCTGTATGGCATTTGTGAAAAACTGGGAGTTACTCTTACAGAATTGAAAGAGATGAATCCTAAAATCAGCGATACAATGACGCTGCATGTGGGAGATAAATTTGTTGTTCAGCAGGAAGTTCCTTTGCTTACCGTTGAAACTATTGAAATTTCAACGTTTGCAGAGGCCGTAGATTATGAAACCGTTTACAAGGAATCCAGCAGTTACTATGAGGGAGATACAATTGTAACCAGAGCTGGAAAAGAAGGAAAAGCAAGAGTTACAGCCAGATTGACTAAACATAATGGCAAAACGGTGAATCGTGAGGATCTGGAAACCGAAATTATTATCAAACCTGTGGATAAAATAGTAGTTAAGGGAACTAAACCTGTGCCTCCGAAACAAGGAACAGGAACATTCATACGACCTGTAAATGTGAGCGTTTACAGAGGATATGGAATGCGTTGGGGAAGGATGCACTATGGTCTTGACTATGCTGCTCCTACAGGAACTGCCATTTACGCTGCCGACGGAGGTACCGTAACTAAGGCAGGCTGGTCCGGAGCTTACGGTTACAGAATAGTAATTGACCATGGCGGAAATAAGAAGACCCTTTATGCACATTGCAGCAGCATATATGTATCTGTAGGCGATAAGGTATACCAAGGACAGAGAATCGCTGCTGTAGGAAGTACAGGAAGAAGTACGGGGCCTCACTGCCACTTTGAACTTTTCATAAATGGAGTGAATGTAAATCCGGCAAATTACTTGTAGCATATACTATTATAAGCTTATCATTAACTTATTATATTTTAAAACTCAATGGGGCAGGCTTAAATGTCTGCCTCTTTTGCAAGTTCTCAAAGGCGCTTTAGTCACATATATTTTATTAAGATAAAGAAAGAATTTGGGGAGGACTTGTAAAGTTATGGAAAACCATTACATAACCATTGAAAATAGAGAAAAAATTATTCTCAGCCAAGTTGCCGACGTGGATGCCTTTGACGAAGAAACACTTTGGGCCAACTTAATAGATGGAGGCATCGAAATAACAGGTGAAAAGTTAAATATAGAGAGACTTGACTTAGCCGAGGGAATGCTTGTTGTAACAGGAAGAATTTGTTCCGTGGTTTATACTGATAGAAAGTTAAAAGAAAAAGGCGGTTTCTTTAGAAATCTTGCCGGAAAGCGTGCTAAATGACAGAACTGGTAAGAAGTCAACTGCTGATTTTCTCTGTCATGGGTATGGGCGGATTGGCAGCGGGTCTTATTCATGGAGTTTTTAGACTTTTCATACAGGTAAAATGTATCAAAGGATGGAAAAGCTGGGGTTTTGAATTGATTTCTTATGCAGTGATCGGATTTATGGTAAGCGAGTTTTTCTACTATTGTGATAATGGAAAGATTACTTTTATGGGGATTGGTTCTTTTGTTGCAGGGCTTTGGTTGTGGAAGAAGTTTTTTTGTGATATACTTACTGCAATAGGGGGAAACAATGGCGAAGAAAAAAGGCACGGTGAGCCAATTTGATGTAAAAAAGAAAAATAAAAGATTAAGCTGGGGGAGGCTTTTAATATTTGCTGTAATTATATTAACTATAGCATATTTTATTGTGTCCGGAATTAAAATAATTCGTCTGAATGCTGAAAAGGAAGAAGCACAGGCTCGCCAGGAGGAACTCCTTCGCATTAAGGAGGACTTAACCGCAGAGTATGAAAACATAAATTCTGCTCAGTATATTGAACGGCTTGCCAGAAAGAATTTGAAATTGGTCAAGTCGAACGAGCTGCTTTTTATTTTGCCGGAAAGTACTGAGGGACAAGCTGAGGACGAATCGGAGGCAGATTCCGGTATTGATTCTGATACGGAAGACGAAAATACCAAGGACACTGAAGATAATAATAAGAAAGATTCATAAAATGGAAAAATTGAAGATTAAAGAAGCTATTGTTGTTGAAGGCAGAGACGACACTATAGCAGTGAATAAGGCGGTAGATGGATTAACTATTGAAACGCATGGTTTTGGAATAAGAAAAGAAACATGGCAGCTAATTGAAAAAGCCTATAAAGAGCAGGGCATAATCGTTTTTACCGATCCTGATTATTCAGGTGAGGAAATCAGGAGGCGGATCAACGAGAAGTTTCCCAATGCCAAACAGGCTTTTTTGTCGCGTGTAGACGCGACAAAAAGGAACGATATAGGAATCGAAAATGCCATCCCCGAAAATATAGCAGAGGCGCTAAAAAAAGCGCGCTGCACTTTGATAGATAATTCAAAACAGTTCAGTGAAGCAGATTTATTTGCGGCAGGACTTTCAGGAGGCGGAGATTCAAGACAGCGTCGTGAGGCTTTGGGAAAGATTTTGGGAATTGGATACGGAAACAGCAAAACTTTACTGAAAAAGTTGAATAGTTTTAACATCAGCAGAATGGATTTTGCTGATGCAGTAAAAAGATTAGAGGACAAGCAATGAAAAAACTTTATGCACCCTCCACAATTAGGGACATTAAGAACAGTCACAATTTTAAATTTTCAAAAAACTTAGGACAAAACTTTCTTGTAGATAAAAATATAGTAGATCGAATAATGGAAGGAGCAGGTATAGGCTCTGATGACTTGATTATTGAGATTGGTCCCGGTATGGGAGTAATAACATGGGAAGCAGGAAAGAGGGCAGAGAGAGTAGTGGCTGTGGAAATTGATAAAACTCTTATACCAATTTTAAAGGAGACACTAGCTGATTTTGATAATATAGAGATTATCAATCAGGACATTTTAAAAACCGATATCAATGAATTAGTAAGAACTCATAGAAAAACCGGGCAGTCTGTAAAGATTATAGGAAATCTGCCTTACTATATAACTACTCCGATTATTATGAAAATTCTTGAAGATGGCGTACCGGCAGAAAGCATCACGATTATGATGCAGCGGGAAGTAGCAGAGAGAATCAACGCAAAAGCAGGAACTAAGGAATACGGAGCTATTTCGGTGGCAGTGCAATATTATTGTGATACGGCAATTGTGACGAATGTACCTAAAACGGCTTTCATGCCCCAACCGAAGGTAGATTCCACTGTACTGAGATTAAATATAAGAAAAGAACAAAAAGCAGACCTTAAAGATGAGAGTATTTTTTTTCAGTGTGTAAAGGCAGGATTTGGACAGAGAAGAAAAACACTGCTCAATGCACTTATGGGTATAAACGGAATAACAAAAGATATTGTAAGAGAGGCTTTGCAGGAGGCGGGAATTGACTCAACCCGCAGAGCCGAGACATTGAATTTAGACGAGTTTGCAAGATTGTCAAACGAGATATTTTTGAGATTATAGCAACAGAGGGGTATTTATTATGGAAAAATTCGATAAGTTTGAGAAGCTTGACAGAAAAGTTGAGAGAACTATCTATGAAGTAGAAACCATGGATAGACGTAAATTTATTAAGAACAGCTTTGTCTATGGCGCTATTTTAGCGATTGTTTTGAATCTAATAATTGAGACACTCGGCAGATTCTCCACTACCGGTTGGTGGGGGGGTCTCACGTTCATGTTCACAAGTCCGGTAGTGTTCTTGTACAATGCGCTTTTGATTTTTGCCACATTGGTAATAGCCTCCGTATTTAAAAGGAGACTTTTTGCGTTCACCTTAATCAGTATTTTTTGGCTGGCAATAGGGATTATCAACGGTGTAATTCTTACTCAGCGCATGACGCCATTTACGGTTAAGGATTTAAGCATTTTAGATGATGGACTTACTATAGCAACTAACTATCTGACTACATTACACATCGTATTAATAATTGCAGGCCTTATTTTGGTTATTGGACTGCTTGTACTGCTTTTTATCAAGGGACCTCGGAAAAAAGACAGGGTAAAAAGAAAGAGAAATCTGGTAGGAGTGCTGCTTGTTTTTCTTATTACTTTTTTTTCAACCACTTTTGTGATTAATTTGAATATCGTAGAAACTTTCTTCGGAAATCTTGCTTACGCTTACAGAGATTACGGCGTCGTTTACTGTTTCGTGAATACATGGCTCAATACGGGAATCAGCAAGCCTGACGGTTACAGCGAAGAAAGTGTTTTAAATATTTTCAGCAGTAAAGAGCTGGGTGATGATAATGCGATGCTTCTTGAAGAAAAGGACATTGACGAGGATTATCCCAATATTCTTTTCTTGCAGCTTGAATCCTTTATCGATCCTTTGGAAATTAAAACAATTGAGCTTTCAGAAGACCCTTGCCCTAACTTCAGAAGACTTTTTAACCAATATTCCTCCGGTGAGTTGACAGTTCCGGCATGCGGCGCCGGTACAGCAAATGTTGAATTTGAGGTTTTGACAGGTTTGAGCGTTAAGTTCTTTGGTCCGGGTGAATATCCGTATAAATCGGTGCTTAAAGAAAGGACAGGAGAAAGCCTTGCGTATGATTTAAAGAGTATAGGTTATTCTGCTCACGCTATACATAACCACAGAGCGGTTTTTTATAACAGAAACGTTGTGTTTTCTAATATAGGATTTGACACCTTTACAAGCTTAGAGTACATGAAGAATGTGGCGAAGACGCCTAAAAACTGGGCAAAGGATAATGTCTTGACCCAGTGTATTGCCGATGCTCTTGATTCCACTGAGGGAAGGGATTTAATTTATACGATTTCTGTTCAGGGACATGGTAAATATCCTTCGACCCAAGTCATAGAAAATCCTAAGATTACCGTTACTTCCGCACCATCTGAGGAACTTAAGTGGAAGTATGAGTATTATGTTAATCAGATTTATGAAATGGATGAGTTTATAGGAGAACTTACAGAGGAGCTTTCCCAGCGAGATGAACCTATAGTCCTTGTAATGTACGGTGATCATATTCCTGCAATTGATATTACAGAGGAGGACTTGGAGAGTGGAAATTTGTATGGCACTCAATACATTATTTGGGATAACTTTGGAATGGAAAAAGACGATGAAAACCTTCACACATATCAGTTGACTGCTCACATTATGGATATGCTCGATATGCAGGTAGGAACGATTTTTACATATCAGCAAAATCATAAGAACAGCGAAACTTATCTGTCCGACCTTAAGACTCTTGGTTATGATATGCTTTATGGCAAAAACTATATCTATGGCGGTAAAAATCCGTTTGAACCGACAGATTTAAAGATGGGTGTAAACGATATCACAATAGATGAGGTTGTAAAAATAGGCGATAAGTATTATATAAAGGGTAAGAACTTTACTCAATACAGCAAGGTTTCCCTCGATGGAGAAATTTTAAATACTCTTTATCTGGGTGAAACGGTTCTTGGACTTTTAGAAGATGTAGACCCTGAAGACGCTCCGAATATGAAAGTAAGCCAGATTGAAAAGAAAAATAACGAAATTCTGAGCACGACGGAGTAATATTAATATATAAAGGAGAATGTATACAGATGAGAGTTTTGGAAACAGAAAGACTTGTTTTAAATAAATGGACTACATCAGATGAGGACATAGAAGGACTTTATGAATTTGCAAAAAATCCCAATGTAGGTCCGCGTGCAGGCTGGAAGCCTCACGATGACCTTGAAGAATCTAAAAAAATAATTGAAGAACTTTTTATTCCTCACGATGTATGGGCTATTAGAGAAAAAAAGAGCGGAAAAATCGTAGGAAATATCGGACTTGAACCTGATAGACGCAGAGAAGGCGTAAACAGCAGAGAACTTGGCTATTCTCTCGGAGAGGAATGGTGGGGCAAAGGCTATATGACCGAGGCTGCCAGGGCGGTAATTGATTATGCTTTCAATGATCTTGGAATTGTAGTATTGGCAATCTGTACAGGGCCTGACAATAAACGCTCACAAAGAGTTATTGAGAAGTGCGGTTTTAAATTTGAAGGAGTGCAGCGCCGAGGTTATCACATTTACGATGGTACTGACAGAGATAATTTGGTTTATTCCATGCTGCGGGAAGAATGGGAAAATTTTTAAAAAGTTACTTATTGTTATAATCTTTGAATAGTATTTCAAGCCCTTCGTGAT
>CAZYWO010000027.1:0-21447 GCA_964651095.1 uncultured Oscillospiraceae bacterium
AGAGGAAGAATCATGGTATAATGGTTTCAGCAATTTAGTTATTACGGCGTTGCCGTAAACTATGATATAATTCAACAATAAAAGCGGAGGTAATAAGCATGTCTCAACCGAAAAAACGACCAAAAATCAAAATAACTCTTATCGACCGAATAGGTACAAGAGGCTGCCATAGAGGACATAAACCGGGCGATTCGTGGGATTTCGATACCGAAAGAGGCAAGCTCTGTCCCATGGTAATGCATGTAGCTTTTCCTTATATCGACATACTGCGCTATGGCGGTGAAATTCCGGGCCAAGAAAAAGGGACAGCTACGTTTTGCTGTCCCGATGTAGATACCATTAATGTTTTTAAAATCGAAAAGATAGATGGCTGACAATCAATAAGTTTCTTTAAGCAAGCCCTCATCAAAAGCCTCTATGAGCGCCTCTAAGTCGCTAACCTTTTCCATCAATGAAGCGCCTTGATCCGTATCGGCTATCAAAAGCCTCTTCTCCATGGTTTCCACCGTCTTCATTATAGGAGAGTGGAACACCTGTGTACCATCTGCCTGCAGTGGTGAATAAGGCTTATGTTCTGCCAGCGCCATAAATCTGGAATTAAAGATAAACGTGTATCCTGCGATGCCTGTCTGTTTCTGGTACGCCTTGGATATACCTCCGTCAATTACGTATAAAAGGCCGCCTCCTTTGATTGGAGATTCACCGTCTTTAATCTTAACAGGCACATGCCCATTGAGAATTTTTCCCCTAACAGAGTCTAATCCAAATTCGAGCAATATTTTTTCACATGCAGGTCTTTCCTTAATGAGCTTATAATATGGTCTGGTAGGCTCTTTATGGCTTGCTTTATCCGCGATAAAAAGTCTCTCAAAAGTTGTCATCTTTTCCTTGCCGAAAAGCGGTGAACTGCCGCCAAGCCATAGATACCACATTATATCTCCGTGACGACCTATCTCCTCAGACTTCTTAGGTGCAAAATACGCTTTGCGAACTTGATCATCAAGGTAATCCATAAGTTCCTTGCCTCTGAGTTTAACATCGTTAAGCTCTACCCATTCAAACTCTCCATCTTCGGTCATTGGAATACATCCATGGTATAGAAGATTTCCGTTGACTTTAGTGTAAAGGGCTCCATGGCTGAACAAGAAATTAATGTGTCGCTGGAGTTTCTCCGAATTAAGGAAAGAAGCTTCTAAGGAATGAAGCAAATCATCTTCCTCATCGGACAGCTTGTATGGGTCATTCATATCCAGCGTCGGGAAGTTCAGATCACGAAGCTGCCATGTCTTTCCCTCTATCTCAACTGTTCCCGCTTCTAAATCTATTTTATCTAAAAGCAGACGTTTTTCCAGCTTGTACTCAGGGTGAGCCATAATTCTCTGACCCTCTACCTTAAACTGACAAATTGCAATCGCTTTATGCATTTTTGCTGCCAAATCAACGTCTACAGGGTCATATTTATTTTCTTCTAAAATGTGAGGCTTAAAGTATTCACATGGATCATCACCATAAACTTTTTCTGCAAAAGTGGCAAGAGGTCTTAAATTTATTCCATAGCCCACTTCCAGCATATCAAAATTGTTGTAGCTTATGTTCATTCTCAGCAAATTGGTAATGCACGCCCAATTCCCTGTTGCGGCTCCCATCCATACGATGTCGTGATTTCCCCACTGAAAATCTACATCGTGAAATTCCATCAGGAAATCCATTATTTCATCAGGGTGAGCGCCTCTGTCAAAAATATCTCCAATGATATGAAGTTTATCTACAGCCAGCCTGCTAATCGCTTCAGTAAGTTGAATTATGTATTGCTCCGCCACTCCACATTCCACAATTGAGCTTATAATCTGTGCATAATAGTTGGCTCTATTTGCATCATCATCTGCATGAAGAAGTTCATCCATGCTGTAATCCATGTACTTTGGCAGACGGCTTCTTACTCTATAGCGAGTATATTTGGTGGACACCGATTTACAAATCGTAATTAAACGATAAATTGCAGTTGCACACCAATCATCGAAATTACTTTCTGTTTTCTTTCTTCTGGCAAGTTCCGCCTCTGCGTTGTAAACTAAAGAGGCTAAATCCTCCCGGTCTTTTTCACTTAGAATCGAACCGTAATGTTCATCAATTTTAGCTTTAATTGTACCGGATGCACTCTTAAGCATGTGAATAAAAGCTTCGTGTTCACCATGGAGATCGCTGAGAAAATACTCAGTTCCCTTAGGCAATGCGAGAATCGCCTTAAGATTTATAATCTCTGCCGACGCCGCCATTTTATTAGGGTAGTCCTTTGCTAATCGTTTTAAATACTTTAAGTCTGACATTGTTCTCTCCTTTCACATATTTATAATACAATGTCGCGTACTTAAAATCAATAAATTTCTGTACCTGAATAATAGTGCTTTAAAATTTCCTTATAGTTATAACCTTCTTTGGCCATACCGTCTGCGCCGTATTGACTCATGCCTACCCCGTGTCCGGATCCATTGGAAACGAAAACAATTTGTTTTTGGGAATCACTGTTCCCGTTCCAGCCGCTTCCCTCTTTAAAACTTATAGAAAACAGTGTAGAACTGAGTCCAAGAGCGTTGCGCACTTCCGTTCCTTTTAAAGTTGCATCGCCTATTTGCATTTTTTCAACTCTGCCTCCTGCAGTGCGAGAAAGAATTTTTATGTTGGATGAACTTATGTCCCCGAAGTTCTCGTCAGGGAAAGCTTTTTTTATTTTTGACTTAAATTCCTTTATAGTAAAAGAGGTTTCTTCGTTCTGATGGGTAGCCTCACTTTCATAAGGACTTGAAACGCTTATCAAATAAGGCACTGCGCTGACGAACACATCCTCAGAATTTTCCGTCTGTCCGCCGCTCGATGAAAAAAATAAAGGCTGCATCACCAGTTCTCCGTCATAATAAAGCAGTTCACCTTCCGTAGCTTTGCACGCTTTTTGAACCTTTTTCCATCCGTCGTCTGCCCAGCCTTTGGGATGACTTTCGATAAGTTCTTCTTCCGTTTTATAAACCTGACAATGAGTTGTATTGCAAATAGGCGCCTTAGGATGGCTTTCGGGTTTTTTAGCATCATATTTCTCAATTTTTGCCATAGCAAAGGTTCTTGCGGCAACGGACTGAGCTTTCAGCGCTTCTTCTTCAAAGCTGGAGGGCATTTCGCTGGCGACTACCCGCGCTACATATTCTTCAAAATCCACTTTCACCGTTTTTTCTTCTTCTTCTATCCATACTTCTATTTCATCAGGTACCTCCACCTTATTAGCGAAATTTACCCCATCTAAGCTCTCCCTCAATTTATCGCCCAGCCACGATCCATCTCCCATGTCAAGATTTCCGCTAATCCAAACTATTATGAGTGGTACGGCTATAAAAATTATCAAAACCACCAGGGCTACCTGAAACCATGTCTTCATCTGAACTCGTCCTCCCAAATGGATTATACGCAAAAAGGCGGTGATTTATCACCGCCTTTGTTAAATTCAAAGAATCATTTATTCAGTCTGTCTGATTGTTGACATATCTGTAGCTTTAGGCAAAATCAATCGTCAATTCTTGTAATATGGGCTCCCAGATTGTGAAATTTCTCGATAAACTTTTCATATCCACGTTCAATGTGGAAAATCTCTGAAATCTCAGTAGTTCCTTCGGCTGCAAGTCCTGCAAGAACCAACGCGGCGCCGGCCCTAAGATCCGTAGCCATGACATTACAGCCCCTAAGTTTAGCATTGCCCCTTATAACTGCCTTGCTTCCGGCAGTTTCAATAGTAGCGCCCATCTTATTAAGCTGTGCAACATGCATGAAGCGATTCTCGAATACCGTTTCAATTACCGTACTGTATCCTTCTACAGTGGTCAAGTAAGCCATAAACGGTGATTGAATATCGGTAGGAAATCCCGGATAAGGCAGCGTTTTAATATCTGTAGACGACTGCGGTCCCAAATCTGCTCTGACAATAATATCATCATCGCCTACCTCAATGCGAACACCGCACTCACGAAGCTTAGCAATAATAGGTTTTACATGGTCAGGAACAGCATTCTTAATATGCACCGCACCCTTAGTAATAGCTGCTGCAAGCATGAAGGTGCCTGTCTCAATTCTGTCAGGTATAACCGTATGCTTAGCCCCTCCAAGTTTTTCCACGCCTTCAATTCTTATTGTATCAGTTCCCGCCCCCTTAATCTTTGCACCCATCTTGTTAAGAAAGTTAGCAAGGTCAACGATTTCAGGTTCCTCTGCCGCGTTTTCAAGATAGGTTGTACCTTGTGCCAGCACTGCTGCCATCATAATGTTTTCAGTAGCGCCTACACTTGGAAAGTCTAAATAAATCGTATCTCCTATAAGGCCCTGACTGCCGCAAGCAGCCTCAATATAATCATCCTTATAGACGATTTCAGCGCCCAGAGCTTCAAGCCCTTTAAGATGTAAATCTATAGGTCTTGCTCCGATAGCACAGCCACCGGGCTGGGGAATTCTGACGACGCCCTTTCTGGCAAGCAAAGGTCCCATAACCAGAATTGATGCTCTCATCTTATTCACTAATTCAAACTTAGCTTCAGTAGAGATTATATCCTTAGTAGTTATGGAAAGAACATTTTCTTCAAGCTCTACAACTTCTGAGCCAAGGGACGTAAGAATTTCTTTCATAAAAGAAACATCTCTAAGCTTAGGTACGTCTCTGATTATGCATTCATCTTCAGCAAGAAGAGCCGCTGCCATTAAAGGCAGTACTGCGTTTTTCGCACCACTAATAACGACCTCTCCCCTTAGAGGACCGCTTTGCTGTACAATATATTTTGCCAATTTAAGCCTCCATCAGCCTATAGTTTTTTCATCTCGTCAAGGCAATTTCTGCAAACGTTCTTGCCATGGATATTTTCAACATCTTTGGCATTACCGCAGAAGATGCATGCCGGTTCATATTTTTTCAACATGATATATTCTCCGTCGACGAATACTTCGAGCGAATCATCTGTCTTAATATTAAGAGTTCTCCTGAGTTCTACCGGAATAACTACTCTTCCTAATGGGTCTACTGGTCTCACAATTCCTGTTGCTTTCATTTTCTAGTCCTCCTCAAATTCAAAAAAATATAAAAAAGTCGGCTCCGCCAATTAAAATTTTGGCGAGAGACTTCCTTAATATTCCGGATATATCGAAATGATATTTCCTAAATAATAAAACATCCTATTCGGATTTTTCATTTTTCTTTTTTTGCTCAGATTTTCTGAACATTCCTGCCAAAGATGATGTGGCATTCACAAAATTTGTCGCAGCTTTTACTACATTCTGGTTTCCCTTAATAGCATTTACTACATTTCCAACAGTATCTCCCACGCCGTCGATTATGCCGTCAACTTTGTTAGCTTTATCAGCGGCTATTCCTGAAACTACTTTAGCATCCAATAAAATTTTATCAACTTGTTTTAGAGTGTCAAGTAATTTTCTTATCAACAAAATTAAATATACCAATAATATGATGCCTGCAACTGCAAGTACCGTCAAAAGCAGTCCTTCCCATGTAATTGTAAGAGTAACCGGCATTGCATACACCTCCTTTATTTTGTGCATTTCATGTATTTTGCCCTAAATCAAAAATTTTAAAGACTTACTATTTTATTATAACCCATAAATGGAAATAACTTCAACATTTTTTTATATATTTAGCATAAAATTTTATGATGTAATATTATAATTTTTCGCAAAGGAGTGACTACAATTGATGAATTATATATGGGCGGGAATAATACTGATTTCCTTTATTTATTCCGCAGCCACCGGTAATCTTGACGGTTTTGGGCAATCGCTGATGAACAGCTCCCAAGATGCGGTCACATTTATTATAAGCCTTGCCGGCATTATGGCAATGTGGAGCGGTCTAATGGAAATTGCTGAAAAGACAGGTCTCATCAACAAACTTTCCAAAGTTCTGTTGCCTTTCACTACTTTGCTTTTTCCAAATCAAAAAGATCCCGAAACTCTTTCTTGCATCATTATGAGCTTTATGACCAATATTTTCGGAACCGGCAACAGTTCCACGGTATTTGCCCTGCGTACAATGGAAAGACTTGATGAGCAAAACAAAGCCGGCAGCATAGCCAGCAACGATATGTGTACTTTTGCTGTCGTCAACATGGCTTTCGCCCCTATAGTCCCTGTAGTCACAATTCAGATGCGGCAGGATCTGGGTTCTGCCGATCCATATTCTATAGTTCTCCCCGCTATCATAGCTTCCGGGGCAACAATCATCGTATCCGTCGTCGTATGTAAAATCCTTGAAAGGAGATACTAGTCCATGAGTTCATTCTTTTCCGTCATTTCAACAGCTTTCGTACCCGTCATGGCTGCATTAATTATAGGCTACGGCATCTCAAAAAAAGCTCCTGTATACGACTATTTTATTGAAGGCGCAAAAGCCGGTTTAAGCACCATAGTCGATATTCTTCCCTTTATGATTGGAATATATATCGCCGTCAACGGGCTTTCTGCCTCAGGTTTTTTAAATTTTGTATATGCAGTATTTAAGCCGGTATTCAATCTCATCGGAATTCCCGTCGAACTTCTGCCTCTGATGTTTCTCAGAGCAATTTCAGGAAGCGGCTCGTTTATCATTCTGCAAAATATCCTTGAAATTGTAGGGCCTGATTCATACATTGGCCGTGCTGCCTGCGCCATGTCCGGAGGCTGTGAAACAGTCATCTATGTATTGGCGCTTTACTTTGGAGTTACTCATGTCAAAAAGATGAGACACGCATTAGCCGGCGGATTAATCGGATACGCAACCGGAATAATAGTTTCACTTGTCATCTGTAACATTCTCTGAGTTTATCAGTATAAGTATTATCTATATTGTATACAAATAAAGGTTCCAATAACTTAAGCTGCTTACCGCCGCCTTTTACCATGTGGATAAGTATAATGTTTGGAGCCGTCTGTTGATTAGCGCTTACAAAACACATTTCCTTTGGTTCCAGCCCGTATTTTCGAGCAAAACAGCATATATCAACCAGCCTTGAAGGTCTGTGAACCATGAAAAAATCTCCCTTGGATTTTAGCAGCCCTGCGGCGCATTTTATAAAGTCTTCAAGACAGGCGGTAATCTCATGTCTGGCAATTGCCTTAGCAGCATTGCTGCTTTTAAGACCGCCTGTTCCCTGAGTATACGGCGGATTTGATGTAACTATGTCAACGCACCCTTTAATATCCTGTCCCCATGTTCTGTCAAAATCCTTTACGTCACCATTTATAAAGCTCATTCTGCTTTCAAGGCCATTAAGACGTGCATTTCTTACAGCTCTGTAATATGAATCTATTTGCACTTCTACACCGATAAGATTGTTCCATAAAGTCTTGTGACTTAGTACCAATGGAATAATTCCTGTACCTGTTCCAAGGTCTACAGCCTTTACATTATTATAACTCTTATGGTTTGCCGAAGATGTGTATTTTGCCGCAAAATCAGCTAAAATAACAGCGTCAACTCCATAACAAAATTCTTCTGGTTTCTGTATAAGTTTTAAGTCCCCAAAACCAATCTCATCAAGTCTTTCACCTTCTAAAACAGAGGCTTCGGTAAAGTTACTTTTATTATCATAATTATCTTTTTCAGAAAAAAAATCTGTCATCTTTAGTCCTTGATAAGTTCTTCTATTTCCTTCATAGTTGCAGCATCGACACCTTCAAAGATGTTCTTGTTGCTGTTATCCTTGCGCTTTTCAATTCGCTTAATTTCTTCTTTTTTATATGTGTAAATATCAGGAGTAAGCTTTTCTTCATGATCCTCGTTTGCCGCCTCCTCATCCTTTTTATTTTTAGAAGGATTCTCATCAATATAAAGCCTTACCCTTATCTTATTTTCTAAAATATTTGTATCGACAACCTTTGCAAGTCCGTCAGGAGTTTTAATCTTCTCGCCGACTTCCGGCATACCTCTGCGAAGTTCCATATATATATCGTTTTCGTACTTCAGACAGCACATAAGCCTGCCGCAAATTCCCGAAATCTTAGATGGGTTCAATGAAAGGTTCTGTACTTTTGCCATCTTAATGGACACAGGCTCAAAATCGGCCAACCAACTGTGGCAGCAAAGGCACCTTCCGCAGCTTCCTATTCCGCCCAGCATCTTGGCTTCGTCTCGTACTCCGATTTGACGCAGCTCTATTCTCATCTTAAACACACCGGCAAGATCTTTTACCAGTTCTCTGAAATCCACCCTTCCGTCAGCGGTAAAATAAAAAATTATTTTACTGTTGTCAAAAGTATATTCCACATCAATTAACTTCATCACCAGTCCGTGCTTATCGACTTTTTCCTGACAAAGCTCCAATGCACGTTCCTTTTTCTTTACGTTTTCCACATGCTGTTTGTGATCTTCATCATTAGCAATTCTGATGATCTTTTTCAATGGTGCAACGATTTCATCCTCAGAAACTTCGGTAGCTTCCATAGTAACAGTACCGAATTCCATACCTCGGGCAGTTTCAACGATGACGCTGTCACCTATATTTAATTCAAAATTATCCGGGTCGAAATAATAAACTTTTCCGGCAGTTTTAAATCTAACCCCTATTACTCTTACTTTGCTCAATTTATCCTCCAATTTTCAGCACTAAAATCTTAAGTGCATAGTTATAATTTACATTCATTATCAGGTCGCGCCTTGCCTCCTCAATCAGAGAAATGCTCCTAAAAATATCTTCCTTTTTTAGCAGCCGCCCTCTTGTATCCTTTTCAAACAAGAAATTGCGATATATTCTTTCAAGTCCATCGAGAAGTTTAAAGGCTTCCTCTTTATTTTTGACAATCTGGGATAAAAGCTGTTTTATGCTAAAAAACTTTTCTCCCTCAATTATGGCTTCCGCCAACTTGCTTGCTTCCTGCAAACCTTCGTTTATAATATCGTCTGTGCCGTTAAGTCTATAGAAAATGCATCGCGACTTTATAGTATCCAGCAGGTTTTCTCTATTTTCTGACAAAAGCATTATTACGGTTCCGGTATGGGGTTCCTCTAATGTTTTTAAAAGCCTGTTCTGCGCCCTTTTAGTCATTGTATCTGCATTGCAGATTATCGCCATATTTCGCATGCCGATGGGCTTTTTCTTCAGGTTTTCCTGTAGCTCTAAAATTGCATCGTCTTTTACCGATTTAGTTGAAGTTCCCTCAGCGCGAACGTAATACAAGTCTTCGCAATTATCGTGGTCGATTTTACGGCATGAAATGCAATTGTCACAGCCCTCTCCCGGTTTTTCTTCACAACATATGGCTTTCATAAAATCTCTCGCAAAGGCTTCTTTATCGACGCAGTTATCGCCTTCCACAATATAGGCGTGTGAAACGTTACCTGCTCTTAAGCTCGCCGAAATTCTATTTACCAGTCTTTCATCGCCTTTCCAATTATTTAATGACACCGCTAAGCACTTCCTCTAACTTTTTATAAATATCGTCTCGAATATCGTCAATACTCCTTGATGCGTCAATTCCGAATATTCTGCTTGGATATTTTTTTTCCAGTTCTAAATATCCGTTAAATACTTCCTTATGGAAAGTTTCCTCTTCGGATTCCAGCCTATCCTGCTGATCCTCCCGGATGCGGTGCTTACCTATAGTTGGATCTATCTTCATCAAAAAAGTAACGTCTGGCATATATTCTCTAACAGCATAGTTGTTTATTACAGACACCGACTCTCCTAACTTACGGCCGTATCCCTGATATGCTATACTTGAATCAACAAATCGATCACAAATTACAATTTTCCCTTCTTCCAGAGCCGGCTTAATGACTTGAGAGACATGCTGGGCTCTCGCCGCAGCGTAGAGCATAGCTTCAGTCATGTAGTCCATTTCTTTACAATTATTGTCAAGAATAATATCTCTTATTCTCTCTCCAATGGCAGTTCCTCCCGGCTCCCTTGTAAAAATAATCTCCATATTTTTATTCTCAAAGAATTTTTTGATATTTTCAATCTGCGTAGATTTTCCGGAACCATCAGGCCCTTCAATAGAAATGAAAACTCCTCTTTTCATAACTTTCTCCCGTCAGTTACTATTTTTTCTTCATGACCTCGCCGGCCAGTTTGGTAAAAAGCATACCAACCAGCACAACCAGCGGCACGCAAACAAGTATTGTAAACAAAATCTTCAAAAATGTCATATATGCGCGCCCTCCTCTGTAATCACAATTATTAATATTGTACCACATTTTATCTGAAAAACAAATAGTGTTCCGCATAAAAATTCCCCAAGTGAACCGGAAGACTCCGGACATGCTTCGCAAGGTCCTCGCCTCTTTTGTACGCTGGGGTTGCAGGAACACATAAAAAGCCCGGAATTTGCCAAATTACAATACTCCGGGCTTTGTTTCCTATTATTTAAACCTCAAACTTGAGGCTCTTTCATTTTTCAAATTTAAAACATCTTAATATATTGTTCTCTTTCAGCCCCCACGGAAATGTATTGGATTGGACAGCCTACTTTTTCCTCAATATATTTTATATATTTAATTGCAGCCTCCGGCATTTCATCAATATTTCTGCAATCGGAAATATTACATTTCCAACCTTCCAAATATTCATAAACCGGAACTGCCGTGCGAAGTTCCTCGCCGGAAGGAAAATAATCTATAACACTTCCTCCTACATTATAAGCCGTGCATACAGGAATTTTATCCATATACGAAAGCACATCCAGCTTAGTTAACGCCAATGATGTACAACCCTGAATCATGGTGCCGTACTTTGAAGCAACTACATCAAAACCTCCTACTCTCCTAGGTCTTCCTGTGGCTGCACCGTACTCGCCTCCAGCCTCTCTAAGCTTGTCGCCCTCCTCGCCGAAAAACTCACAAGTGAAGGGACCTTCGCCTACACAACTTGAGTAAGCTTTAATAATTCCTATACTACTGTCAAGTTTAAGATTAGGAACTCCTGCCCCTATAGGTGCGTACGCTGCAATTGTTGAAGATGAAGAAGTATACGGATAAATTCCGAAGTCTATATCACGCAGCGCGCCAAGCTGTGCTTCAAACAGCACTTTTTTGCCGTCTTTTTCGCAATTAGTTAAAAAAATCGTAGTATCGCACACATACGGCAGGAAAGGCATAGCAAATTTATTAATCCATTCCAGCATTTCCTCCGCGTCAATTTTCTCGTGACCGTAGCCTCCGTTTACCGTAAGGTTTTTCCAGTCAACTATATCTTTTATCTTTTCTTTAAGGACTTCCGGATGCTTAAGATCACCCATTCTGAGAGTTTTCTTCATGTATTTGTCCGCATATACGGGAGCAATGCCTCGTCTGGTGGAACCAAATTTTTTACCTGCCAGTCTATCCTCTTCAAGGCAATCCAAAAGTTTGTGATATGGCATGCAGATAGTCGCACGGTCGCTGATTTTCAAATGTTTAGGCGTGATTTCAATTCCTGCCTCACGCAGTTTCAAAACCTCATTGTAAAGATGCTCTGCATCTATTACCATGCCGGGACCCATGATGTTGGTTACTTCGTCTCTTAGTATACCGGAAGGTAAAAGATTGAGAATAAACTTTCCCCTTTCATTTACCACAGTATGCCCTGCATTATTGCCGCCTTGGTAACGGCACACTACATCATAATCTTGTGACAAAAGGTCAACCATTCTGCCCTTTCCTTCATCACCCCAGTTTATACCTACTATAGCAGTCAACATATCGCGATACCTCCTTTAAGTATTTAGTCCTTACTCAAAACACCAATCCAAATATCAATCTAAACTTTAAACTAAATCCCAGTATTAGATAATTTCCAACTCAACCTACGCAATTCAACCGTTAAACCCGTACGCCCGAGCCTGCGCCTAAAAATTCTGCATTTTTGGAAATCACAGGTTTAATAACTTCGTTTATGAAGTTATCAGTCTGCACAGGAGCTAGTCCTATAAAGTTTTTAATATCAAGTATTTCCTCCAGCTCATCTTTAGTTAAATTAAATCTTTCATCCTCAAGTATACGTTTCAGAAGGTCGTTGTCGCCTCCCTCCAGCTTAATCTGTTTAGTCACGTCAACTGAAAGCTGACGAATAGCCTCGTGAAGCTCCTGTCTGTCTCCGCCCTTTTTAGTGCAGTACATGATGATATTTTCCGTAGCCATGAAAGGCAGTTCCTGATCCAGATGTTTTTTTGTAACATAAGGATACACCGTACCTTGAGAAATTATATTTATATAAAGTGAAAGAATTCCGTCTATGGCAAGAAAACTTTCCGGAACGCTTATGCGTTTGTTTGCAGAATCATCCAGTGAGCGTTCGAGCCACTGAGAAGCCGCTGTTATAGCCGGATTCAGAGCATCTGTAATGACGTACCTTGCCAAAGAACAAATACGCTCACTTCGCATAGGATTACGCTTATATGCCATGGCAGAAGATCCTATCTGTTTGCTTTCAAAAGGTTCATCAAACTCTTTCATGTGAGAAAGCAGCCTTATGTCCATTGCGAATTTACTTGCGCTCTGAGCAATTGAGGATAGTACCGAAAGTACATAATAATCTACTTTTCTTGAATATGTCTGGCCGGAAACTTTGACACAAGCTTCAAAGCCCATCTTTTCAGCGATCATCTTTTCCAGTTGTATTACTTTATCTCCATCTCCATCAAAAAGAGAAAGAAAACTTGCTCCTGTTCCGGTAGCGCCCTTACAACCAAGAAGCTTAAGAGAATCCAGGACAAAATCAAGGTGTTCTAAATCCATTACAAGGTCCTGCGCCCACAAACATGCGCGTTTGCCTACAGTAGTAGGTTGAGCCGCCTGAAAATGAGTAAAGGCAAGGGTCGGTATATCCTTATTTTTCTCTGCAAATTCACCCAGCGCTGAAATCGTACTTACCAGAAGTCTTTTTACCTGAATAAGCGCCTGCTTCATCAGAATAATGTCAGTGTTATCTCCTACATAGCAGGAAGTGGCGCCAAGATGAATAATAGGTCTGGCATCAGGGCAGGCGTCTGCGTAAGTATGAACATGAGCCATCACGTCATGTCTGAACTGGGATTCATATTTTTGCGCCTTGTCATAATCAATATCATATATATGATTCCTCATCTGGTCGATCTGCTCTTGGGTTATATCAAGTCCCAGCTCCTTTTCGCTTTCTGCGAGAGCAATCCAGAGTTTTCTCCATGTGGAAAACTTATTGTCCGCGGAGAAAATTTGCTTCATTTCATCCCCTGCATAGCGAGCACATAAAGGATTTTCATAGATACTATTCATGACAGCTTCCTCACTTTTTTCAAAAAATAAAATAACGAAGTTGATTATATTCTTCACAATATATTTTGTCAATAATTTTTTTGCTTTCGTCATAATTTTTTGTTATTTTTACCAATTTTACTGCGAAAAATTTATTACTCAATTAAAATTTTCTCTTGACAACATTAATATATGTGTTTATAATTACTCACATATTTAAAAATTTCAAAAGACTATATTCAGGAACCGCACAGGCGAGCGACTTTTTTTTTTCACTTCAAACAAGTGTAAAAAGAAAAGTTGCTTTTTTATTTTTAAAGGATAAACAGTATCTACGGATTACAGGACACGGGATTTTATGGAAGAGGTGTTGTTATGGCAAAATATATTTTTATTACAGGAGGAGTAGTTTCAGGTTTAGGCAAAGGCATCTGTGCAGCCTCATTAGGCAGGCTTCTTAAACAAAGAGGTCTTAAGGTGCTGCTTCAAAAATTTGACCCATACCTAAATGTGGATCCGGGCACCATGAGCCCTTATCAGCACGGCGAAGTTTTTGTCACCGACGATGGCGCTGAAACCGATTTAGACCTTGGACATTATGAACGTTTTGTCGATGAAAATCTTACGGGAAAATGCAGCGTCAGTTCAGGCAAAGTCTATTGGAACGTGCTTTCCCGTGAACGCCGCGGAGATTATTTAGGCGCAACGGTGCAGATAATTCCCCATATAACAGACGAAATAAAATCTCATATTTACTCCCTTGCAACCCCCGATACGGATGTTGTAATCTGTGAAATCGGCGGAACGGTGGGCGATATAGAAAGCCAAGCTTTTTTGGAAAGCATAAGGCAGGTTGCCAACGAGCAAGGTCGAGAAAACGTATTGTTTATACACGTTCCTCTCATCGTAAAAATCCCCGGTTCAGACGAACTTAAATCTAAACCGGTGCAGCACTCTGTCAAGGAACTGCTTTCAATAGGAATACAGCCTGACATTCTGGTGTGTCGCAGCGATGATCCCATAACCGATGAAATACGCAGAAAAATTTCTCTTTTCTGCAACATTGAACCTGAATGTGTAATTCAAAACCTTACGGCTCCTTCACTTTATCAGGTTCCTCTCTATCTTGAAAAGGAAGGTCTCGACGCCATAGTCTGTCGCAGATTGAATCTTTCAACACAGCCTGCTGATCTAAAGGAATGGAACGCTTTGGCCATGCGTGAAAAACAAGCTTCCGGCTGCGTGCAAATCGCATTGGTAGGAAAATATGTAGCTCTCCACGATGCTTATCTAAGCGTTGTAGAAGCGCTTAACCACGGCGGCACGGAAAACGGAGTAAAGGTAAAAATTAAATGGGTCGATTCCGAACTTCTGACCGGCGAAAATGCCACAGATTATCTTTCCGATTGCCAAGGAATAATCGTTCCGGGCGGCTTCGGTGACAGAGGTATTGAGGGGATGATATGTGCAGTTAGATATGCGCGCGAAAATAAAATTCCATACTTTGGAATTTGTCTCGGCATGCAGATGGCTGTCGTCGAATTTGCCCGTCACGTAGCTGGGCTTAAAGATGCCCATTCATCTGAGTTTATCCAAGATTGCCAGTACCCTGTAATCGCCCTTATGGAAACTCAAAAAACCATTACTGCTAAAGGCGGAACTATGAGACTTGGAAAATACCCTTGCAAACTTTCTAAAGGAAGTCTTTCAAGGAAGCTTTACGGCGCCGATCTTATTGATGAACGTCACCGCCACAGATTTGAACTCAACAACGATTTTCGTTCTCTTCTCGAAGCAAGCGGTCTTGATATAACAGGGCAATCCCCTGACGGAACTTTAGCGGAAATTGTCGAAATACATGACCATCCTTGGTTTATCGGCGTTCAGTTCCATCCGGAATTTAAGAGCAGACCGACCAGACCTCATCCACTTTTTGTAGGCTTCATAAACGCAGCAATCAAAAAGATGAACTAAAAAGGAGGCTTTCATTATGGGCAATTTGCATGAGGAATGCGGCGTTTTCGGAATATATTCACCAAGTCCAAAGGACTTGGCTGCCGCATCTTACTACGGATTATATGCGCTACAGCACCGCGGTCAGGAAAGCTGCGGTATAGTAGTCAACGATGATGGATTATTTTACTCCCATAAGGATTTGGGACTGGTAAGTGAAGTCTTTACCAAGCATACTATAGCTAATTTTCCACATGGCACCATGGCAGTAGGTCATGTCAGATACGGTACAACAGGCGGAAACAGCAGAAATAATTGCCAACCTGTGGAAGTTAATCACATGAAAGGCAAACTGGCTCTGGCTCATAACGGCAATCTGAGCAACGCTTATCAGCTTAGAAGCGCTCTAGAAATGTCAGGGGCCATATTCCATACTACCAGCGATACTGAAACCATTGCATACATAGTTACCAGAGAACGTCTTACCGCCCCTTCCATTGAAGATGCAGTTCGTAAGGCAATGAATATACTGGAGGGTGCATACTCACTGGTGTTGATGTCCTCAACTAAACTTATAGCCGCACGCGACCCTTTCGGATTCAGACCATTATGCTATGGAAAGATGGATGACGGTACTTATGTGGTAGCCTCCGAAAGCTGTGCCTTGCAAGCCGTAGGCGCTGAATTTGAACGAGACGTAAAGCCGGGAGAAATTATCGTATTTAACCAAGAGGGTTTGAAATCATACACACATCATTGTGGAAAAACTCCTCACTCTATGTGCATTTTCGAGTATATATACTTCGCAAGACCTGATTCTGTGATAGACGGTTATTCGGTTCACACTTCACGCTTAACTGCCGGAAAAATTCTTGCACAGGTTCATCCGGTTGATGCGGATGTTGTAATCGGAGTCCCTGATTCGGGGCTTGACGCTGCTCTAGGTTACTCTATGGAATCGGGAATTCCATATGGAATAGGTTTCATAAAAAACAAGTACATAGGTCGAACTTTCATATCCCCCGGTCAAAATGAGCGCGCAGATCAGGTAAAAATTAAACTCAATGCTATAAGAGAAACTGTAGATGGAAAACGCGTTATAATGATCGATGACTCCATAGTAAGAGGCAATACCAGCGGCAGAATTGTCAATCTGCTGCGCGAAGCTGGAGCCAAGGAAGTTCACATGCGAGTTTCGTCTCCGCCGTTTCTTAATCCATGCTATTACGGTACAGACATAGACTCCTGTGATAATCTCATAGCTTGCAGACACACTGTTGAAGAAATCGCTAAGATTATAGATGTGGACAGTTTAGGCTATCTTCCCATCAGCGCTCTCTCAAAACTGGCTATGAGCAAAGGATTTTGTACTGCATGTTTTGATGGTGAGTATCCTACATCTGTGCCTGAAAATATTGCAAAGAATAAATTTGAACAAAAACTTTCTAAAAAGATGAAATAATTATATAATATTTATTTTTTGGAGGATAAAAAATGAAAAAAACAGTTCAGTTATATGAAGGAAAAGCAAAGAAAGTATTTAAATCTGATCAGGAGGGCTGCGTAATCGTTTCATACAAAGACGACGCCACAGCTCTTGACGGTCTAAAAAAGGGAACGATCTCAGGAAAAGGCGCTATCAACAACCGCATGTCCAACTATCTGATGCAAATTCTTGAAAAGGAAGGCATCCCAACACACTTTGTGGAAGAATTAAACGATAGAGAAACTGCCGTCAAAATGGTTTCAATAGTTCCTCTCGAAGTTATTATACGAAATATATCCGCAGGTTCGTTTGCAAAAAAATATGGTGTTGAGGAGGGAATTATCTTTGATAACCCTACCATCGAATTTTCATACAAAAACGACGAGCTTCACGACCCATTGCTCAACGAATACCATGCTCTTGCATTAAAGCTGGCTTCCAAAGAGGAAATTGAAACAATAAAAAGGTTGGCTTTTAAGACCAACGAAGTTCTCAAAACATTCTTCGCAGGCAAAAATGTAAAACTTGTTGATTTCAAACTGGAATTCGGCAGACTTCCTGACGGTACTATCATTCTTGCTGATGAAATATCACCGGACACTTGCCGATTTTGGGATGCAGATACCAATGAAAAGTTGGATAAGGACAGATTCCGCCGCGATATGGGCGGTGTTGAGGCTGCATACACGGAAATGTATCGCAGAATTTTTGATTAGCGCCAATATCTTCTTATATTATACACCAAAATTTGCTCTCTCTTGATACTTGAAAAGAGTGAGCAAATTTATCCCCCAACAAATGGGGGATAATATAATTTCTAGAACTATCATTATCGCGTTTTTTCCTCGGAACAGAATTTATTTTTTCATATTCACCTAAATTTTTACCCAACATTAGAAAAAACTGTTTTTCAGGCAGCCTTGATGTGACTACTAAGGGTGAAAAACAGTTTTCTGTTCCGGGGAAAAGGGCGCGATACATTATTATGTTTAGATTTTAAAGTCTAATACTGATACATAGTCTATTGTTTTCATAATTTGCAGTTATTTCTCCATTCATCTGTTCGACTAAAGCTCGTGAAATGGCAAGTCCCAGACCTGTGGATTTTCTTCCGGTTTCTACGGTATAAAACCTATCAAATAATTTTCCAATCTCAACTTTGTTCAGTCCGGATGCCATATTGGAAAACGTAACTTCTCCTGTTTCCGATAAAGAGATGTTCAAATCTCCATCGCTGTACTTAATTGCATTATTTATCAGATTGGAAAATAGGCGAGATAATTTAGCGCGATCAATTTTTCTGTAAACTTTCTTTTCTGTCATCTCTATGCTGGGAGTGATTTTTTTCTCACTTAAATCTGTGTAAAATGCTGCGATGCTTTCTTCAAGCACACTGTTGATTATGACCTGCTCTATCGCATGAGAGCTTTCCCTTGTCACAATGACCGAATATCTAAAAAGTTCCTCTGTAAGCTGATTCAACATTTCACTGCGGTTTCTTATTATTTCAACATATCTTTTTGCCCTCTCCGATTGTTCCTCCTTCTCAAGTAAATCTAAATACCCATAAATCGCCGTCAGCGGAGTACGTAAATCATGAGAAATGTTTGTAACCGCGTTTTTAAGTTCTAAATCGCCTTGCTGAAAATGATGGCGCTGGGAACGTAGGTTACGGAGCTGCACGTTTATGGTAGTTGCCAGATTGCGCATATATTTATCTCTGGATGAAATACCTATCAGCGTATTTGTCTCTGTCATAAGCCTGTCTGTAAAGGATATTTCAATTTCCCTTGCAGATTTTTGTAATATACGTATTTTTACACAAAGAGCTACGATTATAATACACAAAAAACATATTGCAGCCCATAGCCATATTTCCATATACAACTCCTTTTTTGAAACCTTATTTCAAATCTTTTTTATTAAATGCAGAAATTCCTAAAGCGGTAGTACCTATCGCAATAAATACAGAATAAACGACTTCACGAACGGGGTGAGAAATTTCAACATTTGCCATTAAAATTCCCTGACCTGTAGGGAGAAAATCAACAATCCATTCATAAAATTTTCTAATAGCTCCCGAAACATAATTGGGATTGGCCGAAGGCTCTCCCATCTCCATTCCATTGGATGTTATTATCACTCCGCTTATAGTCTCCGGCTCGCAAAGGATACTGTAAGCATAGCTTGCTGCAATCAATAGAATTAAGAATAAAACAATCTCAACAACCGCAGTCACAGCTTTGTTGGTTGACAAAGTGCTTATAAGTACAAAAATTCCTGTTAGCGCCCCTGTAAAACAAATCGCAATTAAAGCAAAGATTAGAAACCCTTTGGCTCCAATTATCCATGTTCCAAAATAAGGGATCCCCACAAGTCCTCCTAAAAGCCACAATCCTGAAAAGATTAGTCCTGCTGCAAAACAGACTGCAAAATTTGCTAAATATATATTCCTTCGAGTGCATCCGACTACTATTTTGTTGCGGATAGTCCCATCGCTATATTCAGTTCCTAAAAACAATGAAACGAAAATGGCAATGAACAAACCCACCATAGGCGCCAAGTTAAAATAGTAACTGTCCAATGCTGCCGAATGTTCCGGCGCTTCTATAGTAAGGGCATTCTCCACTCTTATGTTGTTAAACATCGAAATAACCGAAATCGCCAATATAAACGCTCCGTTAATCCAAAATACTTTATCTTTCCAAAGACGTGAAAAGTTGGCGGATAGCAATTTACTCATTTTTGCCACCTCCCACAAGACTGACATAGTAGCTTTCCAGACTCTCATTGCGTTCTTCCATGGAAATTACTTCACAGTTTTCTTCTGTAAGTAAAGAAATGAGCTTGGAAACTTTTATTTTTGCATATACATCGGCAGTTCTTTCAGAAAGAATTTTGTAATCAATTTTCATATCATCAAGTACGCGGGCAAGCGCTCTTGTATCGCTCACTTCCATTCGTACGCATTTTCTGCAAGCCGCATCTAATTCATCTGCGCTAAGCTCCTTCACAATCCTTCCGTTATCAATAATGCCATAGTGGGTTGCAAGTTTAGAAAGTTCGTCAAGAATATGGCTTGAAATTAGAACCGTAATCTGTTGCTGTCGATTTAATTTTAAAATTAACTCCCTAATCTCAATGATTCCCTGGGGGTCAAGACCGTTCGCAGGCTCATCTAACACTAAAAAATCCGGATCGCCTACGAGAGCTACAGCGATACCTAAGCGTTGCCGCATACCAAGAGAAAAATTTTTCGCTTTTTTCTTACCTGTGCTGTCAAGCCCTACTAACTCCAATATCTCATTAAGTCCGTCGAAAGATGGAAGTCCAAGAATACGATATTGCTGCTTAAGGTTATCCTCCGCTGTCATATCCATATAGATCGAGGGAGTTTCTACCACCGCACCCATTCTTCTTCGTATATTTACCACATCTTTATCGTTATTTTCCATTCCGTAAAGGGTATATTTGCCGGATGTCGGTTTCTGTAGACCAGAAATCACGCGAATTAAAGTAGTTTTACCAGCGCCATTCTTACCGACAAAACCATAGATTGCTCCTTTAGGAACATTCATAGACAATCCGTCCAAAGCCTTGTAATTTCCATAAGTTTTTGTCAAGGCATTTGTTCTTAGCACATAATCCATAAATTTTACCTCCTTAAGTTTGATGCTGTCATTTTAAGATATAACAGTAAAGGAAGCAGTAAAGTAAATGGTAAAGAAATGGTAAAGAAATAATAAACAAATAATAAAGACTATATTTATCTTTATTTCGTTTATTCTGCAAGCATTATTTTTTTAAGTCTGCACGCATCTTAAATCCGATTCCCCATACCGACTCTATATAGTCTTTCTCACTGTGGCAGGACTTCCTGCTTGCTTCACGAAGCTTCCTGCGCAAATTACTTACATGCATTTTCAAAGAGCTTTCAGTACAGTCTGGAGTGTCCATACTTATACGGTCCAAAATAAGAGACTTAGTAACTACCTGATTAGGATTCTGCATAAGAAGTTTTAAAATAGCCTGCTCCGTTCTGGTAAGTCTCACTAAAACCCTGCCATCTGTCATATCATCTGATACTTCACCTATACTATCTGGTACTTTACCTACTGATACTTCATGAGTATTTTCATTAAGTATCAAATCGCCGCATTTCAGTATATCAGATATAACTGATGAATCTCTAAAAACGGAGCTGCGGCGAAGCTGAACAGCAATACGCGCCAAAAGTTCTTTAGTCTCAAAAGGTTTCGTAACATAGTCAGCAGCTCCGCCAAGCAGCAGATCTACTTTATTGTCTATTTCTGCCTTTGCGCTTACAACGATTACTGGTATTCCTTTAATGTGAGGAAGAACATCTTCCCCGTTTAGTCCTGGAAGCATCAAATCAAGTAACACAAGATCCGGTCTATTTTTAGATAAAACTAAAACCGCCTCCGTCCCTGAATATGCCCTGCCAACGCCATATCCCTCTCTTACAAGTGTTTCTTCCAGCATATTTCCTACATGTATGTCATCGTCAACTATCAATATATTTTTCAAATCAAATTCCCCTAACTCTATATAATTCAATTCAATTCAATTCGTTTCATTTATTATACTCGGTCAAACAAATAATATCAATATCTTCTGAACTGGGTCAAGAATCACAAAAATTAAAACACAAAAAAAGATGTCCTTTTGATATGCATTAATATACATTCTAGACATCCTTTTTTTCAAATAAAAAACCGGCAACGTCCTACTTTCCCAGGCAGCTTCCCACCAAGTATCATCGGCG
>CAZYWO010000028.1:0-21068 GCA_964651095.1 uncultured Oscillospiraceae bacterium
CAGCTTCAATTGCCGCTATTCCCGGTGAACATATCGGTCCTGGCGGAAGTCCTTGATTAATATATGTATTATATGGTGATTCAATCTGAGTATCAGCAGTAGTTAATACTTCTTTTTGTTTTCCCAAAACGTACTGTACGGTAGAGCACATCTGGAGAGGCATACCTATATTCAAGCGGTTATAAATTACACTTGCAACAAGGGCTCTTTCTTCATCCACCTTACATTCTCTTTCAATAATTGAAGCAATGGTTATAATCTCATTTAGAGAATATTCCTTGCTGGGATTGGAATCCGACTTTGCAGCACTTTCCGTATAAGCTGTATATGCAGTCTTTTCAAACTGATTTAGCATGATTTTTAATATCTGTTCTTCTGTCATTCCCTCATCAATGGTATAAGTATTTGGGAAAAGATATCCTTCGAGATGGTTTTTATTTTGCTGAGCGCCGTTTAAGAACTCATAATCGAAGTCTCCGGTTTCAATTAGCTCAACCATCTTATCATAATCAGCCAATCCCTGATCGGAAATTGATTTTGCGGTCTGATAAATGGTGTATCCTTCAGGTATGGTAAAACTGGCTGTATTAACCTTTCCCCCCACAATAATATCGGCTATAGTCTGAAAGTCCATCGACGGAGATAAAGTATATGTACCTGCCTTATACTGGCTGTCATATCCCTTTAGCCTTGACCACAATTTAAATTCGTTTACATTACTTATTATCCCCTTTTCTACAAGTTCCTGACCGATAGTTCCGGTACTTGAACCTGATTCAACGGTCAGGTTGACCATTTGAGTATTATCTGAATCTAAAGGCTTTCCTAAGTTGTTTAAAAACATGAAAACACCTACTGCCATTAATACTATTACACATAATACTGCAATTATAATCTTCTTCTTTAAATCCATTTTATACCTTTTATCCCTTGTTTTTCAAACAGAGGGACGAAAAACAATGCTCCCCGTCCCCCCATCACTTATCTAAATGAATTATTTAGCTCTTCCTAAGTACTCACTGGTTCTAGTGTCAATTTGAATAACTTCGCCTTCTTCGATGAAAATAGGAACCTGAATTACAGCGCCTGTTTCTACTGTAGCTGCTTTAGTAACGTTTGTAGCTGTATCTCCCTTTACTCCCGGTTCAGTATCGACAACCTTAAGATTTACAAAGTTTGGAGCTTCTACAAGGAAAGCGTTGCCCTTATAGAACTTAATTGTAGCTTCATCGTTTTCTCTCAAGAATCTCATAGCTTCTTCTACCTGTTCCTTCATAAGTGGAACTTGTTCATAAGTTTCCTGATCCATGAAATAATAAAGGTCTCCATCGTTGTAAATATACTGCATTACCTTAGTTTCGATATGAGCTTTTGGAAACTTATCGTCAGGATTGAAAGCTTCTTCTCTTGTGGCTCCTGTAAGAATATTTCTGTACTTGGTTCTTACGAAAGCAGCACCTTTACCTGGTTTTACATGCTGGAAGTCAAGAACAACATGAGGTTCTCCGTTGATTTCAAAAGTTATACCTTTTCTGAAGTCACTAGCATAAATCATTTTTTATCTCTCCATTCTTTATTTTAATTCTAGTTTAAGTTTATTTTAATCGTTTTAGAGTATAATCAACTCTTTTTCTGACCTAACGCAATTTATTATACCAAAAGATGTGACAATTGCCAAGTCCTCAATGCGAACTCCGAATTTATCCGGCAGATAAATTCCCGGTTCTACCGTTACTGCCTGATTCTCTTGCAGAAATTCGTCGCTCCTTTGATTGAGAGTAGGAGGTTCGTGTACTTCCGTTCCTACTCCGTGCCCGGTGCCATGAATGTAATATTCTCCATAACCTGCTTCTGTTATAATGTCTCTGCATATTTTATCAACATCAAAACATCTCACTCCAGCCTTTACCGCTTCAAGCCCGGCAAGCTGAGATTTGAGAACCACATTGTAGACTTCTTTCATTTCTTCCGTAGCATATCCTATGGCGATGGTTCTGGTCATATCTCCGCAATAACCCTTGTAAACCGCGCCTATATCCAAAGTAAGAAATTCTCCCTCGCATATTTTTTTATCCGACGGTTCGCCGTGAGGCTGGTTTGAATTAACTCCGGAAACTACTATTGACGGGAAGGACAGACCTTCTGCCCCCAATTTATAAAACGTTTTTTCGATTTCTTCTGCAATCTGAATTTCCGTCATTCCTATTTTTATATAGTCTAAGATATGTTCAAACACCATATCGCCTATAGCTTCGGCTTTCATAATCAGCAGAAGTTCTTCCGGAGTTTTAACAAGATTTTTTACTTTACTCACCAAATAAATCACCTGCCCCAACTGCTTCACCGATAATTTCATAAACATCTTTCATCATAAGTGAAAAGTGCATTTCAGCTTCAAAATACTGGGCTGCCAGCGGATCTTTTGTCATAATTGCATAAAGCTGCTGAAGCGGAGCTACATCCTCCGGACTCAGTTCTTCACCCATCATCTGTTTCGTTTGAAATTCCAATTGTTTCTGCTGAAAGTCTTTCACCATATCTGCAATTTCTTTATTGGAATCAATCTGTTTTTTTAATGCATCAAATCGTTTAAATTCTTCTGAGCCTTTGATGGCTTGTGCTAAACCGTGAGCTTGGTCGTATACGTTCATATTTTACCTCCGATTATTAAAACAAGATATACTTAAATTTTACTGCTTTATCCTATACCTCAAGGAATATAGGTAGAATTATCGGACTGCGTTTAGTCGTTTCGTAAATATATGAACTCAAAGCGTCTCTGACTTGAGACTTCATTGAATTCCAGTCCTTAGTCTTTTTATTTTGACATTTCTCAAGGGCCTCCAGAGCCACCTTTCTTGCTTCTTCCATAAGAGGTTCGTTTTCTCTTACATAGACAAAACCTCTGGAAATAATATCCGGCCCGGAAACCACCATCCGACTTTCCTTTTCTATTGCAGCCACCACTATAATAAGTCCGGATTCAGAAAGTAGTTTTCTGTCACGGAGTACGATGTTGCCAACATCCCCTACGCCTAAACCGTCTACAAGAATTGCATCCGCATCAACTGTATCCTCTTCCTTTATAGCTCTGAATTTATTAACCTTAAGGATTTCTCCATTTTTCATGACAAAGATATTATCTTTATTCATTCCGAGGCTTTCAGCAAGGCGTGCATGCTGTATCAGATGCCTGTATTCTCCGTGAACAGGCATGAAATATTTGGGTTTAATAAGAGAATGAAGCAATTTAAGTTCTTCCTGACATGCGTGACCGGAAACGTGAATGTCGGCAATGTCCGAATAGATTACTTCCGCTCCCTTTTCAAAAAGCCTGTTGACAACGTTAGATACAGTCTTTTCGTTGCCCGGAACCGGCGTTGACGAGAGTATTACCATGTCGCCCTTCTTAAGTTTAACGGATTTATGCTCACCCGAGGCGATTCTGGAAAGAGCCGACATCGGTTCTCCTTGGCTTCCTGTAGTGATAATTACCAATTGGTCATCAGGAATGTTTTTGGTCATCTTAAGGTCTACTAAAGTGCCGGGAGGAATGTCCAAATATCCCAGCTCAATTGCAAGAGCCACTACGTTTTCCATACTTCTGCCTGAAATGGCAACCTTACGCCCAACCTTAACTGCATTTTCAATTATTCTCTGTACTCTGTGTACATTCGATGAAAAGGTTGCAATAATTATTCGAGTTTTAGCTGTTCTGAATATATTCTCAATAGTTTGACCTACAACTCTTTCCGATGCGGTAAATCCGGGTCTAAGGGAGTTTGTGCTGTCGCACATCATTAAAGTTACACCTTTCTTACCTATCTCAGCTAATTTGGAAAAGTCGATAGGCTCTCCGTCTACCGGCGTGTAATCCACTTTGAAATCTCCTGAGTGGAAAAACACTCCCGCAGGCGTGGTAATTGCAAGACATATTGAGTCTGCAATCGAATGTGTAGTTCTTATGGTTTCTATATCAAAATTTCCCAGTTTTATTTTATCCCCCGCTGTAATCGTTTTTAAATCGCCGATTACATTGTGTTCTTTAAGCTTGTTTTCCACTAAGCCTAAAGTAAGTCGCGTACCGTAAATTGGAACTTTAATATGTTTAAGCAAATACGGTATTGCTCCTATATGATCTTCATGACCGTGGGTTAATACCATGCCTACAATTTTTTCTCTGTTGGCTATCAAATAGGTAAAATCCGGAATGACTATATCAATACCGTACATTTCGTCATCCGGAAAAGATAAGCCGCAGTCTATAATCAGAATCTCGTTCTGATATTCCATCAGAGTCATGTTTTTTCCGATCTCGTTTAGTCCTCCGATGGGAATTACCTTTACGGCAGGTACATTCTTATTTCTTGGTTGTTTTCTTCTCATAAATTAATTTCCGTCCTTTTTCTTTCTTTTATGAAAAGATAGCAATCACATTATTCAATTTTTATCCATGAGCAAAGAAAGCCTAGTGAAACTTATAGACTTTCTTTGCTTCTGCTGTCAATTACTTTACTACGATGTTCAGCAGTTTGTTAGGTACCACTACTACCTTCACCACTGACTTTCCTTCTAATAATGCTTGGACTTTCTCATTTGCCATAGCTATCTTTTCTAATGTCTCTTTATCTAAATTGTTGGCAACAAAAAGTTTTTCTTTCAGTTTACCGTTAATCTGAACTACAACTTCCACTTCATCCTTAATCAATGCGGATTCGTCAAATTCAGGCCAAGGCATATTGATTACAGATTCTGTCTGTCCAATATGCTGCCACATTTCTTCGCAAATATGAGGTGTAAACGGTGACAAAATTAAAATTAAATCTTTTACTGCTTTTCCCAAAAGTCCCACGTTGACGTTTTCACTTTCTTTGTACTTGTACATTTCGTTTACCAGCTCCATGATAGAACTGATTGCAGTATTAAAGCTGAATTTTCCGCCAACATCTTCGCTCACCTTCTTGATTGCAGCATTAAGCATGTAGTTCAGTGATTTATCAGCCTCTCCCTTGATTGTAAAATCTGTTGGAATTTCAGGGTATTTGGCTGTTATTTCGTATACAAGTCTGTATACTCTGTTAAGGAATCTGTAGCTTCCTTCTACGCCGGCATCTGACCAGTCCAGTTCTCTGTCAGGCGGCGCTGCGAACAATATAAATAATCTGGCTGTATCTGCTCCGTATTTTTTAATGATTTCCTCAGGACTTACTACGTTACCCAGCGATTTGCTCATCTTCTTACCGTCTTTATTAACCATTCCTTGTGTAAGAAGGTTCTTAAACGGTTCTTCATAATTAACCAGCCCCATATCGTAAAGAGCCATCTGGAAAAATCTGGAGTACATTAAGTGAAGAATCGCATGTTCTACGCCGCCGATGTACTGATCTACATTCATCCAGTAGTTTACTTTATCCGAATCAAACGGAGCTTTTGTATTCTTAGGGTCACAGTATCTCAAGAAATACCATGATGAATCGAGGAAAGTATCCATGGTATCCATTTCTCTTCTTGCAGGTTTGCCGCATACAGGGCAGATAGTATCTCCGAATGTAGCAGAAGTAGTCAGCGGAGATTCTCCCTTCCCTGTAAACTCTACGTCGGTAGGAAGAAGTACCGGAAGATTTTCTTCCTTCTCAGGAACCCAGCCACAGCTATCGCAGTAAATCATAGGAATCGGACATCCCCAATATCTCTGTCTTGAAATCAGCCAGTCTCTAAGTCTATAGTTTACCGTCTTTTTACCGATACCCCATTCTTCGACCAGTTCGACAAACTTACCTATTGCTTCGCGATTATCCATACCGTTAAAATCGCCTGAGTTTATTAATTTGCCTTCTGCCGCACATGCGCATTTAAGATTATTGAGATCGATTTCCGCATCACCTGGGTCTACAACAGGAATGATACCTAAACCAAACTTAGTGGCAAACTCAAAGTCCCTTTGGTCGTGGGCAGGTACACCCATTACAGCGCCTGTACCATAACCCATGAGTACATAGTCGGAAATATAGATAGGAATTTCCTTCTTTGTAAACGGATTAATCGCATATTTGCCGATGAATACACCTGTCTTTTCGTTGGTCGTGGAAGTTCTTTCAATATCGTTCATGTGTTCAACCTTTTCGATATATTCTCTAACAGGCTGTTCATATTGAGTACCCTCTACCATCTTAAGGACTGTTGGATATTCAGGCGCAAGAACCATGTAGGTTGTTCCGTATATAGTATCTACGCGAGTCGTGAAAACTGTAAGTGTTTCGTCATAATCTTTGATTTTAAACTCGACTTCCGCACCTATTGATTTACCTATCCAGTTTTTCTGCATAACTTTAACCTTGTTAGGCCATCCCTCCAGAGTGTCAAGGTTATCAAGAAGTCTTTCAGCATAATCTGTTATTTTAAAATACCACTGTGACAAATTTTTCTTGCCCACAGGCGACTTACATCTTTCGCAGCAGCCGTCTACCACTTGCTCGTTGGCAAGTACGGTCTGGCAGCTCGGACACCAGTTAACAGGATTCTCTTTTTTATATGCCAGCCCCCTCTTGTGAAACTGAATAAATATCCACTGCATCCATTTGTAATAGTCTTCATGGCATGTTGCAACTTCTCTGTCCCAATCATAGGAAAGTCCCAATTCTTTTAATTGATTGCGCATCTCCGCTATATTGTTCCATGTCCATACGCTAGGATGAGTTCCGTGCTTAATTGCAGCGTTTTCTGCCGGAAGTCCGAAAGAGTCCCAGCCCATAGGATGGAGAACGTTGTAGCCGTCCATTTTTTTAAATCTTGCCACTACGTCGCCGATTGAATAGTTTCTAACATGTCCCATATGAAGTTTGCCCGATGGATAAGGAAACATTTCAAGACAGTAGTATTTTTTCTTAGTATCATCCTCTACAGTCTTAAATAACTTGTTTTCCTCCCAATAGCTTTGCCATTTCTTTTCAATCTCGCTAAAATTGTACTTCTCGTTCATTTTTTATTCTATTCCTCCACTTCAATGAATTGGCAGTCTCCCCATACTTTTTCAATACTATATTTATCTCTCATTTCTTTTGTAAACAAGTTTACAATTACATCTCCGAAATCCATTAAAATCCATCCTGAATTTTGTTTTCCTTCAATGGATTTAACGGAAATTCCCTCTTTTGCGAAAGCTTCCTCTACATCGTCGGCTAAAGAATTTATCTGTCTTTCTGACGTACCTGAACAGATTACAAAATAGTCTGCAAAAGTAGCTTTCCCCTGAATATCGATTATTACGATATCCTGTGCTTTTTTTTCAGACAAAATTTTGCCTGCAAGCAATGAATACTCTTTATTTGTCATTTATATTCTCCCTCTCTTTAATTATATTCTCTAAATACTCTCTGGCGAGTACAGTTTCTTCATCTAAGTATTTTCCTGCGGATTTAACAAAGTTTTCTGTATTAACCATCGACATATAACAAGCTTTATCTAAATCTTTCAAGGCAATTTTTCGCAATTCTTCCACACCCGGATATGATCTTCCTTCTTCTATGGCGTCTGCCAAATAAATTACTTTTTCTAAAGTGGACATTTGCGGTCTTCCCGTAGTATGATAGGATACTGCATTTATAATGTCGGCGTCTTTTATGCCAAAATCTCTTTCCATTATTATTGCTGCAATCTTTCCGTGAGCAAGATTTGCATTGTTAATATATTTTTTGTCTAGTCCCAGGTGTTTAACATAATAATTAAGCGAATTTTCTGAAACACCGCGGTACATATCGTGAAAAAGAGCTGCAATTTCAGCTTTTTGAGGGTCGGCTCCATAAATTTCCGCCAGTTTTATTGCCTCCTTACGCACTCCTTCTGTATGTAATTTTCGTTTTTCGGAAAAATTCTTTTCAATATATGATTTTATTTCAGTAATACAGTCCATTTTCTTTAATATACCTTTCTACAGCATCAGGTATCAATTGGTTTACAGGTTTACGTTCCTTAAGAATCTTTCTAAGTTTTGTGGAGGATATGTCAGGCATCTCAGATCTTAGTTTTATGGTGTCTGCGCCATATCTTTGTCCGTATAATTTTATAGTTCCTGCCAGTTCTTCTTCCTTATAGCCCGGTCTTGAGCTTACTATAAAAGAAAAATTTCTGAGAATTTTTTTGCCTTTATACCATTTTTCAAGCTGTAAGTAGGAATCAGTTCCCATAACGAAGAAAATTTCTTCTTTTGGATAAAAGTTTTTTAGATACATAAGAGTATCGTATGTATATGATATATCGGTGTTATTAATTTCATAATCTGAAACCTCAACCTTATCATTACCCTCAAAGGCAAGTCTTGTCATGGCAAGTCTGTGATAATCTTGGGTCACTTGTTTGTTCAGTTTAAAAGGCTGGATTCTTGCAGGCATTACAACAAGCCGGCTAAGTTGCGCTTCTTTAATTGCCGCTTCCCCTAATGCTTTATGTCCATTATGTATGGGGTCAAAGGTTCCTCCCAGCACGCCTATTCGGCTTGATTCGGAAACCGAAGAAATGAGGAGAGACTCTGTTTCTTTAATATTTTGTTTCGCCATCTTCATCCCTCCTCTTTTCAATTCTCTCTTTTTAATCTTAATATATATTTCTAATTCTCAACTTCAAGGCCCAACTCTTTAAGTTGTGAATCGTCAACAGGAGCAGGAGCTTCACTTACAAGACACTGAGCGTTCTGATTCTTAGGGAATGCAATTACTTCTCTTATGGATTGTTCTCCTAAAAGAAGCATTACCAGCCTGTCCAGACCATATGCAAGTCCGCCGTGAGGAGGCGCACCGTATTTAAATGCTTCAATTAGGAAGCCAAATTTTTCATCACATTCTTCCTTACTTAATCCAAGAATTTCAAACATTTTCGACTGTAACTCTTTATCGTGAATTCTGATAGAGCCCCCGCCAAGTTCAACTCCGTTTAAAACGATATCGTACGCATTTGCTTTTACTGAAACCGGATCCGTGTCCAGAAGGTGTATCTGATCAAGTTTAGGGCAAGTAAATGGATGATGCATTGCCTTAAGTTCACCTGTTTCGTCATCTTCCTCGAACATAGGGAAATCGATTACCCAAAGGAGGTTATATTGATTATCATCTAAAAGTCCCAACCTTCCTGCAATTTCTCTTCTGAGAAAACCAAGGCTTGCAAACACTACTTTAGGCTTATCTGAACATATAAAGATTAAATCTCCAACTTTAGCGTCGAATACTTTGGCTATTTCGGCAAGCTGCTCCTGGCTGAAGAATTTATTTACTGAAGAAGCATATTCTCCTTCATTAACTCTGATCCACACCAGACCTTTTGCACCGTATGATTTAGTTAAATCGGTTAATTTGTCAATGTCTTTTCTGCTGAACTTTTCGCTGCCGCCGTCTATACATATACCTCTTACATCTCCGCCGCCTGCAAGAGCGTCGGTGAATACTTTAAATTCGCATCCGGAAACTACTTCGTTAAGCTTTTTTAATTCAAAGCCAAATCTGGTATCAGGCTTATCAGACCCGTATCTTTCCATCGCCTCATCCCATGTCATTCTCGGAAGCGGCAGTTTGATTTCAACATCCATCAGTTCTGAAAATATTTTCTTTAAAAAGCCTTCCTGAATTTCAATTACATCATCCATGTCTACAAAGGACATTTCCAAGTCTATTTGGGTGAATTCAGGCTGTCTGTCGGCACGCAGGTCTTCATCCCTAAAGCACTTTACGATCTGCATATATCTGTCGGTTCCCGACACCATGAGAAGTTGTTTAAAAAGCTGTGGTGACTGAGGAAGTGCATAGAATGAACCCGGATAAACTCTGCTCGGTACAATATAGTCTCTGGCGCCTTCAGGCGTTGACTTGATAAGCATAGGAGTTTCCACTTCTGTGAAACCTAAGCTGTCAAAATAGTCTCTTGCCAGTTTTGTCACCTGATGGCGGAAAGTCAGATTCTTTTGCATTTTAGTCTTCCTAAGGTCAAGGTAGCGGTACTTGAGCCTAAGATTATCATCTACATTATCGTCATCTTTTACATATATAGGAGGCGTATCCGCTTCTGAATATATTACTAAATCAGTTGCAAAGACTTCGATTTCACCTGTGGAAATATTCACATTCTTAGCGCTTCTTTCTTTAACTGTACCTTTTACTCCCACAACATATTCACTTCTAAGCGAATCCGCTCTATCGAAAAGTTCTTGAGGTATTTTGTCGTCGAAAGTAACTTGTACTATTCCCGTTTTGTCCCTTAAATCTACGAAAATAAGTCCTCCGAGATTTCTTCTTTTGGCAACCCAACCGTTTAAAACTACTTCCTGTCCAACGTTTTCAATATTTAAAGTTCCACACATGTGTGTTCTTTTGAATAATGTACTCAATTTCAATTTCTCCTTGTATGCTTATATAAATAAGTTTAAATTATTTAGTTAATTCTTCATATAAATCTTCAATTTTAACTTGGTATTGCTGGGACTTTCTCATATCTTTAAGAGAAACTGCGCCGGCAGCAATCTCGTTATCGCCTATAACTACTGTGTATTTCGCGTTAAGTCTGTCTGCATATTTAAACTGACCTTTGATATTTCTTGACAAAGTATCCATCTGCACGTTGAGACCTTTCTGTCTGAACTGTCTGCAAAGTTTCTGACCGTAAGCTTTGGCAGCGTCGCCCATAACCGCGATGAAAACATCCACGCCTTCTTCTTCAGGGAACTCGGCTCCGTTAGCTTCCATGAGCATAATAAGTCTTTCTATTCCAAGACCAAAACCTACGCCTGGAATAGGAGGTCCTCCTACTTCTTCTACAAGCTGGTCATATCTGCCTCCACCGCAGATAGTTCCCTGAGCGCCTAAACTTGTAGTAACGAACTCGAAAGCGGTCTTGGTATAGTAATCAAGACCTCTTACTATAGTCGGATCGACTTCAAAAGGAATTTCCATAGCCTTAAGATTTGACTGTAAGTCTTCAAAAGCAGCCTTACAATCGTCGCACAGATAGTCAACCATCATTGGAGCGCCCTGCACCAACTGATGACATATAGGCGATTTACAGTCTATAATTCTCAAAGGATTTCTTTCAAATCTATCTTTGCAGGTATCGCAGAGTTCATCATATTTAGGTGTCAGAAAAGCTCTCAAGGCTTCTCTGTGCTTCTTTCTACATTCAGGACAACCCACGCTGTTTATTCTCAGCGTAATATCTTTAATTCCCATGCCTGTAAGGAAATCATAACCTAAACATATAATTTCTGCATCAGCCATCATATTAGGTGTTCCGAAGGTTTCTATACCAAACTGGTGGAACTGTCTTAATCTTCCCGATTGAGGCTTTTCATATCTGAAACAAGGTATATCGTAATAATATTTAATCGGCTGAACTTCAGCGTATTGCTTGTGTTCGATGAAAGCTCTTGCTGCCGGAGAAGTACCTTCCGGTTTAAGAGTAATACTTCTGTTGCCGTGGTCTTTAAACGTATACATTTCCTTTTGAACAACGTCAGTAGTGTCGCCTATTCCCCTCTGAAATAATTCTGTATGTTCAAATATAGGAGTTCTAATTTCTCTAAAACCGTATCTCTGACATATTTCAGCGAACTTTTTTTCAACATAGTGCCACTTGTATGCCTGTTCAGGCATCATGTCCTTAGTTCCTTTAGGTGCATTGGTTAACATGCTTATTTTACCTCCATAAAAATATTTTTTTCTTTTCTATCCAGCATTTCCTCTAATCTGGAAATATAGATTTCATAATTGGATACATTTGGAACGCGTTCCAAACGATTTTCATCGGGGTAGTACATCTTGCTGATGCCACCTGCCCCAAGGGCGATTACGGTCTGTTTTTCTTCCATAATCCTTATATTATATATGCACGGCGTGCCCGTTTTACAGTAGCCGATATTTTCAAAAGAACCAGCCATGTGTTTTTGTCTGTAGAGATAATAAGGTTTAAAACCGGCTCTTCTTAAAACTTCCCTGCTGATTTCCAGCATTTCTTTAACGCGCTGAGCCTGTTTATAATGAAAATCTTTATCAATCTCTACTAGTCTGGATGCACGTTTTACAGCTAAAGTATGAACAGTTATATTTTCAGGATCCAGCTTTAAAATTTTCTTGAGGGTATTGTAAAAATCCTCCGGTTCTTCTTCGGGAAGTCCGGCAATTACATCTGCATTAACTATTGAAATTCCCACATTGTCGGCTTTTTGAAAAGCTTTTACTATGTCAGACGCTTGATGGGAGCGACCTATAAGTTTTAAAGTTTTTTCTTTCATGGATTGAGGATTTATGCTGATGCGTTCAATACCGTGTTTCTTTATTATTTCCAGTTTTTCACAAGTAATTGTGTCGGGTCTGCCTGCTTCCACCGTAAATTCTTTTAGCATACTTAAATCCATATTGGCTTTTACTGCTGTAAATAAGTCGTCAAGCTGATCGGCAGTTAAAGTTGTTGGAGTACCGCCGCCTATATATATACTTTCAGGGAAAAGTCCTGTATCAGCCATCCTTTTTCCAACATAGCTTATCTCACCTTTAAGAGCCTCCAAATACCTTGCAATTTCACTATCCGGTACTTGATTTGAAGTAAAAGAACAATATAGGCACCTTGTAGGACAAAATGGTATCCCGATATAAATTCCGACAGATTTTGGATCAGGTTTACCGCAGATTTCCTGTTGGTATTTATAAATGCTGATAAGCAGCTCTATCTTTTCTTCACTTAAAAGATACGTCTCGGAAAGTTCTTTTCTTACTTGTTGTTCACTGCCCAGTCTGTCGAAAATCTCGCCAGTCAGCTTAACAGGACGTACTCCTGTAAGTATGCCCCAAGGCGGTCTTTCTCCGGTTTCATTGCTGAGAAATTGATAAATTTCGCGCTTTACAGCATTTTTATCACATAAACCTTGCTCGTTGAATTTTATGACTGCATTTTGACTTTTTTCTTTGTCCGAAAGATTAGCAAAGCTTTCTTCATCCCATGCCGTAAAATCCTCCGGTGAAAGAAATACCTTAATCAACTCATTATAATCGTATTTATCTGTAACGTTCTTGATTATAAAACTATACAAAAGGATTTCCCCTCTTTTCATCTCCTATAGTGGTAGAACCCATGTGTCCAGGTAAGACTATAGTGTCATCAGGCAAAAGGAAAAGTTTATCCTTAATAGAGTTAATTATTTGTCTGTAATCTCCTCCATAAAAATCAGTTCTTCCGATCGAACGGCAGAAAAGCGTATCGCCGCTGAAAAGATATCCGTTAGTATAAATGCTCATGCCGCCTTTACTATGTCCAGGTGTATGAATGAATGTGAGTTCCATGTTGCCCACTTTTAAAGTGTCCTTGTCTTTTACATATATGTCTGCCGACATGCTTATCTCTCTCCTACAGCAGTCTTTAGAAACATTGTATTCAGGATTGGCAAGCATTTCTGCCTCTGCTTCGTGGGCGATAACTTTTGCATTAGGAAAGTCTCTCAAATGTTCGGAAACTCCTCCGATATGATCTCCGTGTCCATGGGTTAAAATAATATATTTTATGTCAACACCTTCTTCTATGGCTTCTTTAGTAAGCTGCGGACTATATGCGCCAGGGTCTACGATGAATCCTTCTTTAGTTTCCTCATCGTAAACAAGATAAGTGTTAACTGTAATAATTCCTGTTAAAAATTTTGTAATCTTCATATTATCCTCCGGATTTAGAATAATTTCTTGCTGTCAAGTAAAATGGTTACAGGACCGTCGTTATTAATTCTCACAAGCATTTCCGCTTGAAAAATTCCTTCGCCGACTTTGATGCCCCTTTCTCTTACTTTTTCAGTAAAATAATCGTAAAGTTTCTTCGCTTCTTCAGGTCTTGCCGCTTTAATAAAGCTAGGTCTTTTTCCTTTTCTTGCATCACCTAAAAGAGTAAATTGTGACACTGATAAAAGTTCTCCTCCGATATCAATGATAGAAAGGTTCATCTTACCTTGGCTGTCTTCAAACACGCGCAGACCTGTAATTTTATCCACCATGTAATCTGCATCTTTATAGGTATCACCGTCTTCAACTCCAAGGAGAACTACAAATCCCTTTCCTATAGAACCGGTTATTTTATTTTCTACTGTTACGTCAGCCTCAGCAACCCTTTGAACTACTGCTCTCATAATATATAGGTTTTATCTCCTCACTATCATTTATCCGTATATGCTTGATGTTGTTTTTATTCCATTATTCTATGATTTTGCTCTGAATACTTGCTCTACGCCTTCTATATTGCGCAGATTTCTCAAAACTTTTTGCATTTCCTGGGTACTGGAAATCGAAAGAGAAATAGTCATATTCATATTGCCTTCTTTTCCTGCCTTGGCATTTACACCTGAAAGGTGAATATCCATATCTTCGCAAAGTCTGGAAATGTCAGACAGCAATCCCTTCCTATCATGACCGATTATATTTATATCTGCATTATATGATTTACCAGCCTTGAGATCTTCCCATTCAACCTCGATAAAGCGGGCTTTCTCGCTATCGGGCAAAGATGTAATATTGGAACAGTCGCATCTATGCACAGTTATCCCTCTGCCCTTGGTAATGAATCCCACTATTTCATCTCCGGGAACCGGATTGCAGCACTTAGACAGCTTAATCATCAGATTATCAGCGCCCTTGACTATGATACCCGGATTATCGGCGTTCCGCTTTTGCTGCTTTGCTTTGCGAGTTTCTGCGGCCTTAATTTCATCAATAATTTCTTCATTGCTTTTTAGTTTGGTTTTAGTATCTTCTGCATAATAACTGAACAACAGATTACAGAATTTGCTCATCAGCGTTCCTCCGCTGGAAAGCTGACTGAACGCTTCATCTGAATTAGCAAAATTCATAGCCTTAAACGCTCTGTTTAGATAGATGGATTTAGCACATAAAGCCGGATCATATCCTTTTTTTCTGATAGTTTTATCTAATAAGTCTTTGCCCTTATCTATGTTATCCGACTTATTTTCCTTCTTTAACCAGCCTCTTATTTTATTTCTGGCGTTGGAGCTTTTAGCAATTTTAAGCCAGTCTACGCTAGGACCTGCGGAATTTGCAGATGTTACGATTTCAACAATATCACCGTGCTGGAGAGTATAATCTATCGTAACCATCTTGCCGTTTACCTTGGCGCCTACACATTTGCATCCGATTGCGGAATGAATTTTGAAAGCGAAGTCTAAAGGCGTGGAACCTGCCGGAAGTTCTATTACATCTCCACGAGGTGTAAATACAAATACCTGGCTGGCAAATAAATCGACTTTCATTGTTTCAAGAAAATCTTTTGGATCGTTTATATCCTGCTGCCATTCAAGAGACTGCCTGAGCCATGCAAGTTTCATATCATCATTGGAAGATTGTCCGGATGTGTCTCCTTCTTTATATTTCCAATGGGCCGCAATACCATATTCGGCGACCTTATGCATTTCATAAGTTCTTATCTGAATTTCAAAAGGTTCGCCGTTGTCGCCTATAACTGTAGTGTGCAGTGACTGATACATATTAGGTTTAGGCATTGCGATATAATCTTTAAATCTTCCAGGAATAGGTTTCCACATTGTGTGAACTATACCTAAAACTGCATAACAGTCTTTCACATTATCCACGATCACTCTTACAGCAATTAAATCGAAAATTTCATCAATCTGTTTATTTTGCAGTTTCATCTTTCTGTATATACTGTAATAATGTTTAGCCCTTCCATAAATATCATAATGAAGATCCATATCGTCAAGAGTGTCCTTGATTTCGGCTATAACGCTGTTTATGGTTTCTTCGCGTTCTTCCTTACGTTTATTTACTTTAAGTTTTAGTTCTTGAAATTCCTCAGGATGAAGATATTTAAGAGCTAAATCTTCCAGTTCAAATTTAAGTTTGAATATACCCAGTCTGCTTGCCAAAGGTGCGTAAATATCGAGAGTTTCATTGCACTTTTCTATGATCTTTTCCGGTTTCATAAAGCCCATAGTTCTCATATTGTGTAGCCTGTCCGCCAGCTTTATTATGAGAACTCTAATGTCCTTAGACATAGCAAGGAACATCTTGCGGAAGTTTTCTGCCTGAATCTCTTCCTTGGATTCAAACTTGATGGAACCCAGCTTTGTTACACCGTCAACCAGTAAAGCAATTTCCTCATTAAAATCTTCCACAAGCTGTTCTCTGGTATATTCTGTATCTTCTACTACGTCATGCAAAAGCCCACCTACGATAGTTTCATCGTCCATACCCATTTCGGCTAAGATAATCGCTACGTTTATCGGGTGAATAAAATACGGTTCACCACTTTTTCGCAATTGTCCTTCATGCAGCCTTTGTCCGGTTTCAAACGCCTTTCCTATCAGCTCGGTGTCATATTTAGAATTAATACTTAATATTTTTTCTAAAAATTCGGCTTTCGTTAACATTAGCTTTAACTCCTATTTCTTCGATTTTTTGGATTTTGATGTCGCTTTTAAGTATTTTGATTCTTCTTCACTTTTGCAAAGGTCGTAATACAGAGGGCTGCATATAAAGATTGATGACATACATCCTACGATTACTCCCACCATAAGCGGAATGATAAATTCTCTAATTGAAGCCGATACCATAACGCAAAGCGGTATCATTACAACTAAAGTTGTAAGAGACGTCATAATAGTTCTGTTCAATGTTTGGTTTAGGCTTCGGTCTATATTAGCTTCGTTATTTTCCTTGCTATATATAGATTTATTTTCCCTGATTCTATCAAAGATTACTATTGTATCATTGATTGAATAACCTACTAAAGTAAGTATTGCCGCAATAAACGGATTGTTAACGGTAAATCCGAAAATCGCATAGAATGCAATTACCACCAATACATCGTGTGCAACTCCTACTACAGCAGAAAGACCGTATTTCCAAGATTTAAATCTGAAAATTATATAGATGAGCATGCCCACAGCAGCAATAAGCACTGCTTTTACAGCGTTTGTTTTAAGTTCGTCTCCCACTGAAGGACCGAATTGCTCAGAAGCAAGTACATCATCTTGTGTTATTCCGTAAGCATCGCCGAGAGCCTCTATAATTTCAGCTCTTTCAGCGTTTTCGAGTGATTTTATTGTCTTTATTACAAGCTGAGTGTTTCCTTCTCCGGCATAAATAATCTGCGGATCAAGTCCAAAATCGGCTAAAGTGTCTTTCACTTCTTCTATATCCACTTGTTTTCCCATTTCAACCTGAATGTTAGTACCGCCTGTAAAGTCGATACCGTAGTTCATTCCGGCGAATATGGAGAACAACAGACCTATTACAATGATTGACACGCTTACAATATAATAAATTTTTCTATGTTTAATAAATGAGAAAGTTTTATTGAGGAGCTGCTTAGGCGAACCGTCTTCATTAACACCGAAGTATTTATTTTTTGAGTATTTCTTACTTGATGCAAGCAATGAAATAAATAACTGTGTGATTATTACTGCTGTAAAAATACTGAAAACAATACCAATCATCAATGTCAGTGCAAAGCCCTTAACAGATGTAGTACCTACTTCGTAAAGAACAACAGCAGCGATTAAAGTAGTAATCTGTGCGTCAAGTACCGTAGTTAAAGCGTTCTTAAAACCTGCATCAACAGCAACTCGGATGGTTTTACCCGCAGCGATTTCCTCCTTAATTCTCGCAAAGATTATAACGTTGGCGTCCACAGCCATGCCTATTGAAAGAATTAAGGCTGCAATTCCAGGTAGTGTCAATACCACGTTAAATGCTACCATCGCCCACATGAACATTATTACATAAAGCAATAACGCTATATCAGCGATAAGTCCAAGCATTCCGTAGAATAAAATCATTAAAATAAATACAATTAACAGTCCAATTGCGCCTGCTACAATAGACTTGTCCAATGCATCTGCGCCAATTGTAGCTGTTTGAACTGAAGATTGAACCTCAGTCAATTCTACAGGCAGAGCGCCGCCTCGAATGAGCGCTGCCGTAGTAGATGCTTCTTCTTTGCTGTATCCTCCGGTCATTTCACATGAGCCGTTGGAAATTACACTTGATACGTTTGGATGAGTTATAATTTCATTATCAAGAACTATACCGATCTGATTGCTTGTCATACCTTCAATTTCTGCGGTGACTTCATTGTTATATGCTTTTCTGGTTCCTTCTTCAAAAAGTTCGGCTCCTTCACTGTCAAACTCAAGGAGAATCTTATAGTTTGCTCCGTCTGTGGCGATCTGTGCATCTTTTACATTGCTTCCATCAAGAACAATGCTTCCGTCAGCCAATATAAAATAAAGCTGGGCTGTCTTACCGATTGCTTCAATAGCTTCATCGGCATTATCGACACCCGGCATTTCAACTCTGATTCGATTAGTTCCCTCAATGGTAACAGAAGATTCAGCTACACCCATCTGATTAACACGATTGTCAATAACGGCTCTGGTCTGCTCCATAAGCTCAGCCAGTTCATCTCCTGTGGCATCTGTCTGCGCTTCCATTACGACATAAACTCCGCCATTTATGTCAAGTCCGTATTTCAGCGCATCTTTAACTGAATCGAATCCCCCTATGCCAAAAATGGTTACATACCAGCCAAACACTAATATAATCATTACCAATATGGCTAGTACACGTTTTGCATTTACACTCATTTTCTTAAACCTCTCATTATAAAAATCTAATATTGCACATAAAGCGGCATTTTATTTAAATTTCATTGTACTACTTTTTGGTTAATGATACAAGTAAAATAGTGTATTTTCCAACAAAAAAACATGCAAAAAACCTCGCTGAATATGCGAGGTTTTTGCATGTGGATAATATAAATTAATCTTCCAGCGCCTTTCTCTTTGGTACTGTAACCTTTTCTTCATAACACTTGAAGATTTCTTCCATCGAGGAATTATCCGGTTTAGCAGTAATCAAACTTACAATAGGCACAAGAATCAAGGAAAGAATCATAGCTATAGAGCCGCAATTAATTGGGCTTGCAATAAATGCTTTCCCTGCGAATCCAAGAAGCATATTGCTGGTTGTCAAACCTACTCCGCAAATAAAGCTTACCCATACAGCAGCCTTGGTTACTTTCTTCCAATACAGGCTGTACAGGAAAGGTCCAAGAAAAGCTCCGGCAAGAGCGCCCCATGATATACCCATCAGTTGTGCAATAAATGTTACAGACGACTTATATTGTATCAATGCTATTACGGCTGATACCACGATAAATACTACGATAAAAATACGCATAGTCGATACTTTTTTCTTCTCATCCATGTTTTTAACTACAGTTCCGTTAACCATATCTAAAGTAAGTACAGAACTTGAAGTAAGTACAAGTGATGATAATGTAGACATGGAAGCAGAAAGTACGAGCATTACTACCACTGCAATCAAAAGATTTGGAAGTAATGACAGCATTGATGGAATAACAGAGTCATAAACAGGAGCTCCCGTAGCAGAGTTGTATTCGATAACATCGCCGAACAATCTGCCGAAACCTCCCAAGAAATAACATCCACCGGCAACGATAATAGCAAATAAAGTAGAAACGATAGTTCCGATGTTAATATCTTTTTCGCTCTTAATAGCATAGAACTTACCTACCATCTGAGGCAAACCCCAAGTACCTAAAGACGTAAGGATTACAACGCCTAAAAGGTTTAAAGGATCAGGTCCGAAGAACGAATTAAACACTCCCGGCCATGCTTCCGAAGGAGTTCCGTCTGCCGATATATTAGATAATGCCTCCAAAGAACCTAAAAATCCTCCGTTTATGTTTAATACAGCTAAAATAGTTACCACAATACCTACAAGCATTATGCAGCCTTGAATGAAGTCATTTATAGCAGTCGCCATATATCCGCCTAATGTTACATAAATTGCAGTAAGTACAGCCATGGCGATTACGCAATAAGAATAGTCAATATCAAATGCCATTCCAAAAAGTCTTGATAAACCATTGTATACAGAAGCAGTATACGGAATTAAAAATACAAATATAATTGCTGCCGATGCAATTTTAAGCGCTTTTGAATCAAAACGCTTGCCGAAGAAGTCCGGCATGGTAGCTGCATCTAAATGTTGTGTCATAATTCTCGTTCTTCTTCCCAGAACCGCCCAAGCCATAAGACTTCCTATAAACGCGTTGCCAAGTCCAATCCATGTGGAAGCAATACCATATTTCCATCCGAATTGGCCTGCGTATCCTATAAAGATTACAGCAGAGAAGTACGAAGTACCATAAGCAAATGCGGTAAGCCAAGGTCCGACAGATCTGCCTCCCAAAACAAAGCCGTGTACATTTGTCGCCTGTTTTTTGCAATATACGCCGATTGCCACAGTGATTGCAAAGAAAATAATGAGCATAATAATTTTAATTACCATAATAAATTTCCACCTTTGTTTGTCAAATTTATTTGTATTGTAACACTGCAAACCTTGACTGTAAAGTAAATTTTCAGAAAATTCAAAAAATTTTATTATTAATATTGCTGTCACAAAATTATGTATATTTTATTTAAGTATTTGTATATAATCTCAATAAATAAAAAAAGTACCCCGCGTTTGTAAACGCAGGGTCTATCTTTTCATAACATAATTATTTTTCTTCAGCCTTTTCATCGGCAGATTCGCTTGCTGCTTCAAGCTCCTCAACTTCTGAAGTTTTCTTTAATCTCTTAGGTAATGCCTTCTTCGGGGCTTCTTCTTCCTTAATTTCTTCAACATTTTCACGTCTTCCGGAAGGTTTCGTTATAGAAGAAACTGCCCATCTCATCATTTCAAATTTAATTTTATCTGCACCAACCTGAATAATAAAGGAATCATCTTTTGTCTTTACGATTTTACCGCAAATACCGCCGATGGTGACAATTTCATCTCCAACCTGAAGACTTCTTCTCATCTCCTGAATCTGTTTGTCCTTTTTTCTCTGTGGTCTAATCATTAAAACATACATAATGAGAACTAAAAGCAGTAAAGGTAACAGTTGAATTAATGCTTCCATGTGTTATTCTCCTCTCAAGTGTGATTTATTTCAATTATTAATGGTGCCGGCGATGGGGGTCGAACCCATACGGTGTTGCCACCACGGGATTT